>JBJTOW010000591.1:0-5932 GCA_046074805.1 Planctomycetota bacterium
GATGGACTCACCCGCAAATGCGCCACCATGGACAAGCCAGTCGCCGCCCTAATCAAAGATTTGCGCCAACGCGGTTTGCTCGATGAAACGCTGATCATCTGCGGCGGCGAATTCGGACGGACGCCGTTCCGTGAAGGTAGAACAGCCGGCGGCTCCGTGCTCGGCCGCGACCACTACCCCGATGTCTATTCGATGTGGATGGCCGGCGGCGGCGTCAAGGGCGGCCATTCGCATGGCGAATCCGACGAGCTCGGATTCGCCGTCGCCAAGGACAAGGTACACGTTCACGATCTGCAGGCCACCGTGCTGCATCTGCTCGGTTTCGACCACACGCGGCTAACCTACCGATTCCAAGGACGCGATTACCGATTAACCGATGTCCACGGCGAAGTGGTTCGCGGCGTGCTCGCTTGAGCGAGTCGCGGGCCGGCGCGGCCGCTGGAGCCTGAAAGTTCCAGCCACATTTCCCAACGGCCCGCATTGCTCAATGGGTAAGCGAATAGACGGCGATGTTCAAGGCGAGCTTCCGACCATCGTCGGGGCTTACGCCTTTGTCCACGTTGCAACGGTTGTCCATCGAGAACGCGCAGCACAGACCGTCTTCGCACATGACGGCCACTAAACGCCCGCGGTCAAACAGTCCCTCGAGGTAAATGTCCCGCGGCTCGTGCAGGCAGCGGATCCGCGACAATTTGTAAAAAGACCGGTAAATCGGATGATCGTACGATAAGCGACGAATCCGCTCGCCCGGTAAAATCTGGCTCAGTTCGCGACGGCACGCCTGCGGAAAACCCGGATTGGTGCAGCAGCCAGAGGCAAGCAAAAAACCGCCTTTCTGGAAGTAATTCCGCAAATTCAGCCGCTCCGCGTCACTCAACTTGAAGTCGTTGTGGCCATTGATGAAGAGAAATGGCGTGGTGAATAGCTGTGGATCGTTAAAGGCGACCACGCGTTCCCGTTGCACCCGGATTGTCGATACCTGAGCGACCAGCTTGACAAGGTTGTCGCCCACGCGACTACAGTCGTTGCCGTCGTTATTGCTGTAGCGGATGCGTCCCATGAAGAAGGCCGCGTCCCGCTCTTCGTCGATGTTCGCGTTGGCCATATTGCCCACGTCGGCGTTGTTTGCCACGTTGGCGTTGTTTGCCACGTTGGCGGCACGTTTGACGCCCCGGAAGCCCGACATGGGAGCGTTGGGGCGCTGGCTCGCATCGCCGTCCTGGGCGCGGTTTGTGTTCGCGGCAAGTCCAACAAGAAACGCTGACAACGCCGTGGCAAGCGCCACGGCTAGCGACACGACGCGAAAGCCAGGTGGACAGAGTGTCCGCGGCAACAGCGGCAACTGCGCCGTTAACGGTAAATCCGGCTGCTGAGGTGAAAGACGTCGAGTGTCCGAATTCATGTCAGGCCCCATCGTTTTCGCAGCAGCCACTCCAACGCCAAGCATCCCAGCAGCGCGGCCAACGTCCAGCCATTCACGCCGGCAGGCACCGGCTGTCGCGATTCCCGCTTGGCACGTTCGGCCGTTTCCAGAGTTTCGCGCAGCAAGTCGGCCGGGTCGTCGCAAGCCTCGATCGGAACCGCGACACCGTGGC
Source organism: Planctomycetota bacterium (assembly GCA_046074805.1). Classification (GTDB taxonomy): domain Bacteria; phylum Planctomycetota; class Planctomycetia; order Pirellulales; family Pirellulaceae; genus CAIXSC01. Next base: position 1,596 of record JBJTOW010000591.1, read on the forward strand.
TGGCCCGCGCCCAATGTTCGAGCATCCGCATGTTTCTGCTCGCCGCCCGCCATTCCAGATTAGCGGTTCGAACTTCGACCGAACGAGTGGCCACGACCTGATCCTTATCGTCGATCAGCTCGATCGTGTACGCCCCTGGAAGTTCAGCCCGGAATTTGGCGGCGACCGACTGATCGGCTAGCACTTCCAGCCTCTCTCGGATGAGCTCGGCCCCAGCGGGATCGAGCACCCGCGCCTGATAGCTGGCAACGTCGTTTTTGTCGCTCGCAGGCCGCTGGGCTTCAAAGCGAATCTCGCCGCCGGGCACCAGTTGCTGATCGGGTAGGTGGATCGCCACCGGCTGACGCCAGCCATCGGCCATGTATCTCAGCCATTGCCGCCAGAAACGATCAAAAGCGGCCGCGTCGCCATCGCGGGCCAACCGCCATCTCCAAAAGTTTCGGACGCCGATCATCGCCGACCGACCAGACCCAAATCGTTGGGCGGCAATCAGGGGCATTGGGGCGCCGTTGAGCGAGTCTGCCGGATGCACCGCGAAGACTTCAGCGCCCGCCTTTGCCGATTCGGTGCGGGCATGGCCCGCGAATGGCGGGACGCGGCTCCACGCCTGCGCGGCCGGTTCGAAATCGCTGAGCTGAAACACGGACAGCGACTGCGCCTCAGGCGTCAGCTGCAGACTAAATGGCGCGATCGTCGGCGACGACTCCACAGGGGCCAACCGGACCGGCAACAGTTGCTCGAGGGGCGTGCCGCGCCATGCGGCGTCAAAAGTTTCCGATCCCCCAATCCACAAAACGCCTCCACCCATCTTCCCGCAGTATTCGAGCAGCAGTTGCTGCTGCCGCGATGACAGGTCGCTCGGCCGCAACCGCGACATCACAACCACGGAAAACGGCGACAGTTGGTCGAGACTCGTCGGAAATCCGTCCTTCAGTTCGCTCGCGTCTTCCACGTTTTGGTACAGCACCGACGACGACGACGTGCGGCTCAGCCCCGTCAACCGGATCGCCGGGTCGCCCAGCAGCGCGATCCGAATGAACTTGTAGTCCCAAGTCAGCCCCCCCTGGGCGAAAAGCACCCGCAACTCGCGTTCAGCGGCGACTCGCACCGTCGCGCTGGCTTCGGCATCGAGAAGCTTGAACGGCTCGATCGGCTGGCAACGCACTTGGTAGCGAAACACGCCCGGCTCATCATGCGCGACTTCAAAGCTCTCGCGCCATACGCGGCCCGCCGGACTGGCCGCAATCGAACGGCTCTCCATCAAGCGCCCGTCGCGGAACAACTGGAGATCGAAAGCCGGAAGCGTTCCATCACCGCCACTTTCCAGCTGCGCCGCGATGCGGAACCGTTGCCGCGGCGGCGCCGATGTGGGGGCTTCGACCGAACGCATCGACAACGTCGCTGGTGTTTTGTCGCCGCCAACACCGATCGCGATCACGGGAATACCCCGCTCGGCTAGCGCTGCGAGGGCCCGGCTGTTGCTCTCGGGAACGTTCGCGGCCCCGTCGCTGATGAGCACAATGACGCGGGGCGGCGGAGCGACGCCGGTCGCCGCCCGTAAAAGCGCCCGCCCGAGATCGCTTCGCTCGCCATCAACCGCCACGCTGGCGAGCTCGGCGCCGGAGATTTGTTCGACGTTGTCGGCGAAGGCCATCGCGGTGGTTTGTAGCGACGCGTCCCGAAGCGCGGGCAACAACAAGCGACGCGCGAAGTCGAGCGATTGGACGAAACGCGTGCCGGATGACTCGGGTATCGACATGCTCGCGCTGCGATCGAACAACACCACAGCGCCCGCCTGCGGCGCCATGTCTTCCCGCGATACCAACCGCATCGGCGCGGCGAGAAGCACGACGAAAGCCAACACGGCGACCGCACGCAGACCCAGCACCGCACACGCCCGGGCGCGCTGAGCAAACAGGGCCCGATGGCGCCAGATGGTCCAAGCCAGCAGCACGCACGCCAGCGGCCCTCCCCAGCGGATCGCCGGGAAAAATCCCCATTCCCAACCCGTCACCGGCGCGGCTCCGAGAGCTTCTGGAAGTAATTTCGCACCGGCTGTCGATAGGCGGGCGGCAGATTCTCCGGCGCTACCAGGGTCATGTCCGCCGACGGCGGTGGTTGGGGACCGTCCACCGATTGCTCGCGACGATAACTCTGCAAAGCTTCCCGGAGCGCATCCACTAGCCGCCAATCCACGGGCTCGGCCGACTCGGCCCGCTCCGACAACTTCTCGCGAAGCATCCGCGTCTGGGCGTCCGTCCGCTCATTGTGTCCGTTGTTCCCATACAGACCGGCGGTCAAACGTCCGACCGCCTCCCGCCGCAAACGCTGCTGGTCCGCCGCCGACAGCCCCTCCCAAGCACCTGGCAGACCTAGCTGCTGACCTGGCTGCTGACCTGGCTGCTGACCTGGTGTCGTTTGTCTCCCTGGTTGTCCGTCGTCTCCTTGGTTTCCTTCTCCGTTCGTTCCTTGTTCAGCCTCCGATTTTCCGCGGATGTCGCCGCGCGATCGCGACGCCTCGTTGGAACGCGCGAGGCTTTCGAGTGCGCGGAAGCCACGATCCAGGGACTCGGCGAAGTTCGCTTCGCGGCCGCTGCGCGATGGATTCGCGTTCTGCGAATTCTCGCCTTTGCCGTCCGCGTCTTTGCCGTCCGCGTTCATGCCATCTGCGTTCTTGCCATCCGAATTCTGATCCTTAGATGACTGGTTCTCGGGAGACAGGGAAACGGAATTTGACTCTGGCGACTTTTCGCCGAGTTCGCTGCCATTGCCGGCACGTGGCGCCAAGCCTTGTGCGGGCTGGCTTTCCTCAAATGCCCGGGACAACGACTCGAGCGTCTTCGCGGCTGCTGTCGCCGCTGACTTAACTTCCGACAGCGCTTCGGATGGGGACGGGGACGGGGTATCGGTTGGCGACTTGGCTCCTTGGGCGCCACCCTCGCGAGAGGAACCGCCACGGCATATTCCTTGGCAAAGCTGGTCGATTTTTTGCTGGGTTTGACCGTTGAGCGACTCGCTGAGCTTCTTGTCGAAGTCGTTTTGAAGCGGGGCCCGCGCGGACAATTCGCGCAGCTGTTCGACGACATCCTTGGTGGCTTTGGCTTCGCTTTCCAGCTGCTCTTTCGATTTCCCCTCGGGCGAGCTTGCCAGATCACGAAGCGCCTTGGCTTGTTCATCCATTAACCGTTTCAACCGAAAGGCGTCGCGGAGCCGATCGCTTTCCTGACGCGATTGCCGAGCGTCCGCGAGTTCCCGTAAGGCGCGGACCGCTTCAGAGACTTGACTCGGGGCGTTGGGGACGGCTCCGCGCAATTCCTCGTTTGCTTGCCTTAAAGCGCGACGAGCAGCTTGTGTCTCGCCCGGCAACTGCTCTTCTAGTCGCTCGTGCGTCCGCAAATTCTGTTCTAGGTCGACGACCAACTGCTCTTGCTGTGGAGCAAGTCGGGGATAGTTTGACGGCGGTGTCGCCGACAACTTGTCCCGTAACTGCTGTTCACGATTGGCCAAATCGGCGAGCCCCTCGCGGGCCGCCTCATCGCGGTCGCGTTGCGCGCGAAGTTTATCCAGGGCCGCCTGACGCTCGGCGACTGGCCGTGGAGATGGCTTTTGCCTGGGCATCGGACCGTCGGCCGCGGCGCCGGAATTCTCCGCCACCGTGGCGGACGGTTCCGCCTGCTCGGCCGTCAACACCTGCTCCAAACGCTTCCGCAGTTCGACCAATTGACCAAGCGCCTCACGCGCCGCCTGTTGAGCGGCCGCCGGATCGCGATCGCGAAAGGCGCGCGCCGCGCGATCGAGTTGGCGCCGGGCTTCCATCGTCGTGTCGCGGTTCTCGGGCCCCAAGTCTTGCAGACTGTCTGCGCGGGCCTGAAGCGATTTGGCGGCGGTAGCCACCTGGGTTTCGATTTCGGCGAGTTGATCGGCGAGTTGATCGGTAGGTTCACCAGCCGGTTCCCCCGTATAGCGTTGCGCGTCGGAAGATGGCGAGGATTGCGAAGTCGACTCGCGAACTAATTCATCAGCGCGTCGAAGGACATCGCTTTGGGCGGCGACGAGGTCGGCGGCTTGGTCGATGATCGTGTAGGGCTCGCCCGTTTCGCCGCCCGGTAGTTGCTCGATGTCGGCGAGCAGCGGCGCGACTTCCAAGCGGAAGGAACGCGCACGGTAAACAGTGCCCGTGATCGTAGTCGCCTCGGCGAAGTAGACCAGAATGTCGCCATCGTCGAGTTTCATGGCGGGGGCGTTGATCTCCGTGGCGAGCACAGCGAGGGACGGATCGCGCGGCGCGGGCAAATCGCGAATCTCCTCCGAGCCGCCATTGCGCGAGAGATTTAGTC
>JBJTOW010000592.1:0-3011 GCA_046074805.1 Planctomycetota bacterium
GCTCATCGCCGTTCGAGGTGGACACCCGAGTCTTGTACGCCATTGAGCGACGTGTGAACGGCGAAACCGAGTATGACGGTCGCGTCGAACCTCTGCGCGTGCGGGCGTTCCCGGAATTCCAACCCGGCTGCTACCTCGACCCGGTTTCTCTGGGGTTGGTGTGCGTCGATCGCTCGATGCTGAAAAGTCTGGAGTTGGCTTGGCGGCGCGTGTCGTCCGAGCTGCGACCTCTAAGTTCAGAAGACAAAGCGGCGCAGCCGTCGCTACGCGTGTCTCCTACCATTCCCAATGGCATTGTTCAATTGAGCGGTGGTTCCGCAGGCGCGATCTTTGTCTGTGCGCTCTACGCAGCGGGCAAACGGGAAGAGCTCAACAGCGCTGTCACCGCGTCGATCGGACTTGATCCAGCGTCCGACTCGAAGGATGGTACGGCCCTCGTGGCGATCGGCGTTCGGCCGGTCAGCCCGGAATCGGTGAACGCAAAACTGCGGGCAGCGGCCGAGGCGGGGCTTGACCGGATCATCTTGCACACGGAGCAGAAGGCACGAATCGGCCAAACGTCAAAGCTGACGCCGATTTCGGCTCCGGGTGGACTGGAAATCAAACGGGCGTCTTCGTTGGACGAGGTTTACCGGCAGTTGACGGGCAATGCGCGGCTGGATCGTGTCTTGGCGCGGTACGGCGACTTCAAGGCGGCAGCCTGGGAAAGAGCCTGGACAAATGGCGCCGCTCGCGATTCGAAGCGCCTTTTGTACTATGTCCCGCCCGCCTACAAGATCGAGCGGCCGGCGAAACGTGGCAAGCAGAAGGCGTCGCGGAGGGGGCGTCCGACGGGCATTACGACCCGGGACAAGAAAGTCTTCGAACGCGTCTATCGGCGCACCGAAGAGGAAACGCTTGCTCGGCTGATGGAACTCGGCGGGACACGGTTATGCATGGCCAACGCGCCCGGCGCGGGAAAGACGATTTTCACTCGCCGTCTGCTGGCGTGGGCGTCAAGCCAGGCCGGCCGCGATGCGCTGGCTGGCGGTAAGCCGCTGCTCGCCGTCCGCTGGGAGGAACAAAGTCTCGATGATGGTTGGCCCACACGTTTTCGCCTGGGATTGGCGAAAGCGGTGGATCGGTTTTGCGCGCCGGAGGGGGTGACGAAAAAAGCGGTTGTCAATTGGGCGTTAAGACAGGGCAGGGTCTTGGTGATTCTGGATGCCCTCGATCAAGCAAGCGAAGAACGAATCGAGGCGTTTCGGCAGTTCCTCGCTCTGGCCGAGCAGAACGGTTGGAACTTACGGATTGTCGTCACAGGCCGCCCGTTCGCCGTGGAAGAGAACGCGCGGTTGCTTGACGAAAAGTGGCGATTTGGCGGCATCCTGCCGTTCAACCTTCGCCAGCAACATCGCTACCTCCGCGGTCCGCGTTCACAGTCCCGCGGCGGGACCGAGCCCGACGCCTGGCGGAAACGCGATTTGCGCGGCTGCGACATCATTCGATTGGTGGACGCTTTGCCACGCGGCCGCGGGAATGATAAAGATGCTGTCTTGGATTCGTTGCGATCCTGGTTTCCGCAATACGATGCAGTGCGGCAATTGCTGGGAAATCCGGACGCGCTGCACTTTGCGAGGATTTTGGCGGAAAGGGGAGAGTTGGACGAAGTCACGGGCCGCACTTCGTTGTATTTACGAATCTGCCGTTCGACGCTCCATGACGCGGCAAAAAAGGTATTGCCACAAAAGTTCACCGTGGATGACGAGCAGCGCTGGGAGGAAATCCTGGCGGCCGCCGGCTTTCAGACTATGAAGGAAAGTCCCCGGCATTTTCGCATTGAGGGTCGGGACAGCATACAGGACTTTAAAGACGACGTCTCAGAACGCTGTAAACGCCCCATAGAGCTGTCGGAATGGAACGATCTCTATCGTATCACGTGTTTTCATAGCCGCACGGTCATGCGGGAGGCGGGAGAATCGGTATGGGCGTGGCCGAATCGCCGGATGATGGAGTTTTACTGCGGTCTGCATTTGGCACGGAATAGCCAGCCTGGCTGGGCGCAGGATCGCGAACATGTCCGTTTGCGATGCGGCGATCGAACGTGGCAGGTGCATGCTGGCGATTCCCAGTGGTTCGAACCGGCGATGCATGCCCTAGAGCTACCGGCGAAGCCTAAAAAAGATAAGGTGCTGCTGGCGACGATCGCCGAACTGTTCCAACCGGATGCAGGCGCGCGGGTCAATGAGCGTCGTCCAACACAACTTATGTTTCTTGCGCTGGGACGACTGCGGGAGCAGCCGCCGCATCTGCGTGAACTGCCACAGAATGGTTCGCATTGGAGGGCGGGGAGCGGGTGTTACGCGAATTTCAGGACGAGTTCCGGTCGCTGGTACGCGGCGGCAACCGAGTGGCTTGGGAACTTGTCTCCGACGATGAGTTGAAACGGCAAGGCCTGATCTCTCAAGCCGCAGGCGCCGGCCCCCATCGACGGCCCAACTTCTGTGTATGCCCGGGCACGCTGCCGATCTCGGAAGAGGATTGTCGGTTTGAAATGGGATCTCCGAAGGGCGAAGGAGACGACTACGAGCATCCGCGACACCCCGTGCGAATCACACCGTTTCTCTTACAGACGACGCCGGTTACTCGGCGACAATATGCGTTGTTCGATGCTCGGTATGAAGCGGTTGAGGCGGCTTTTCTGAGCCAAGAGGCGAACGCCTCCGAGTCGCCGGCGATCGACATTTCTTGGTACGACGCGTTTGTATTTGCGCTGTGGAGCGGCGGGCGTTTGCCTACGGAGGCGGAGTGGGAGTTCGCCTGCCGTGCAGGCATGGAGACGAGGTACAGTTTTGGCGACGACGTCGCGCTATTGGGGGAGTACGGTTGGTACGCCCACAACTCAGGCAGCACAACCCACGCGGTTGGCCAGAGGAAGTCGAACAAGTGGGGTTTGTACGACATGCATGGCAATGTGTGGGAATGGTGCAGTGACTGGTTCGACGGAAGCTATTACGCAAAGTCGGCGCCGG
>JBJTOW010000593.1:0-11697 GCA_046074805.1 Planctomycetota bacterium
CTCAGCATCGGCAAGCGGACCGGCGAAGAGACGGTGGATGGGCTCATCGAGTTCGACATCACGGCCCCTGAAGACCGTCCACAGGTTCACGAGTTCGAAGTGTTCCTCGAAATGCCGATGACGCTCGATTTCTGCGTCGTCGCGACCGATGTGGTTGATCGCCGAGCGGGCGCCGCGTTTCGCAACGCGCTCAATAGCGGCAGCTACATCTTCACGCACAGCAGCGAGACGCGGCTGCTGACACCGAACGCTCCGCAGATGTTCGATGACAAAGGGAATGGACTCTTTTCGACCGTGCTGCTCGACTGGATCGAGTGGGAAGGTCCGCTCGAAACCGACGCCGAGAAATCGCGCCGCAACGGGCTGCTCCCGCCCGATGACGCGACCATCGAAGTCGTCGCCGCACACCTTCAGCGGTTCGCCGAACGAGCGTGGCGGCGACCGGTCAAAACGGACGAACTGTCGAATTATTTGCAGGCCTATCGTTTGGAACGCGACGCGGGCGAGAAAACGGCGGACGCGTATCGGGTCGCGATGCAAGGCGTGCTCACGTCGCGGCATTTCATCTATCTTGTCGAAGGAGACCCGGTCCCGCGCGAACGGCTCAACGATTCGGAACTCGCCGCGCGGCTGTCTTATTTCCTGTGGAGTTCGATGCCCGACGACGGACTCTTCGCGGCGGTGCGAAGCGGTTCGTTCGGCGCGGCGGACATCCCATCCGCCGACCCCGACAAGCGCCAGTCCGGGAAGTCCGGCGCGCTTCAGCGGGAAGTCGACCGCATGCTCGCCGACGGAAAGTCGGATCGATTCCTCAACGACTTCTCGCGGCAATGGCTGCAATTGCATCGGCTCGGCATGTTCCCGCCCGACAAGAAGCTCTATCCGACGTACGATGCCTGGCTTGAAACAAGCCTGCGTGCCGAGCCAATCGAATTTTTCCGCGAGCTATACGCCAAAAACCTGCCAGTCGACAGCTTCATCGATTCCGATTGGACGATGGCGAATGCAAGGCTGTGCGACTTTTACGGACTTCCCGCTCCGACGACTGGCGGCTTTCAAAGAGTCGCGCTCAAGCCAGAGGATCATCGCGGCGGACTGCTGACGATGGGGGCGGTACTCGGGCTGACGTCGGATGGCACCCGGCATCGGCCGGTGCATCGCGGCGTATGGCTCAGCGAAGCGATCTTCAACAAGACGCCGCCGCCGCCGCCGGCCAATGTCGACCCCATCGAACCGATCCCGCCAACAGGAAACAAGATCACCATCCGCAAACGCATTGAGGCTCACGCGAAGACGGCGAGTTGCGCGGCGTGCCATCGCAACATCGACCCGCTGGGACTGGCGTTTGACCAATACGACGCCGTCGGCCAATGGCGCACCCGCGAGTTGGTTCCGACGGGCGTCGGCGAGAATCCGCCCGTGGATGCCTCGGGCACGCTGTCGGACGGCCGCTCGTTCCAAGACTCGGTGCAGTTCAAAAAGCTACTCATCGAAGACCGTAGCCGCATCGCCCGTGCCTTTATCGAACACCTGAGCGCCTACGCCCTGCGCAGAGTGCTCACAGTTGACGATCAAGACGATATCCAGGCGATCGAAGCCGAAGCGAAAAAGAACGAGTACCGGGTCAAAGACATCATCCGCGCCGTGGCGCTGTCCGACTTAATGAGAAAGCGATAAATGTCGGCTTTCGCTCCGCGAAAGCACGTTTGCGTGGCTAAATGCGTGGCTCAAGCAGACACCAACCCTCCCTAGGAGAATTCCGATGAGTAACTTCCTCTCCCAATCCTGGCTACTCGACCGACGGCACGCGCTTCGCGCGCTGGGCACGTGCATCCCGCTCCCGTTTCTGGAATGCATGGTTCCGTTGCGGGCTGCCGAGGCGAAGACGGAGACGCCGCGACGCAGCGCGTTCATTTATCTCGCCAACGGCGTGCACTCGTTGAACTACCAGATCACCTCTCCGGGCAAAGATTACCAGTTCTCGCGGTCGCTCAAGCCGCTTGAAAAGCATCGCTCGGTGATCACGCCAATCAGCGGGCTGCATCATCCGGGTGCTCTCAGCCATCACCACAATTGCATTTCGGTCTGGCTGACTGGCGGTAAGCTCGGGCCGTCGGATAAGAACACGATTTCCATCGATCAGAAGATGGCGGAGATCACGGCGAAGCACACTCGCTATCCGTCGCTTGAGATCGCGCTGACGGGCGGTTCGCTGGCCTGGACGGCGGACGGCGTGGGACTGCCGGCACTGCGTCGTTGTGGCGAAATCTTCTCGTCGTTGTTCGAAGCGCCCAAGGGCGGCATGGTGGCGCAGCGCCGGTCGCTGCGGCGCAAAGGAAGCGTGCTCGATGCCAACCTGGCGGAAGTGCGGAAACTCGAACAGGCGATGGGCGCGGCGGACAAAGGACGGCTTGATCAATATCTGAATTCGGTTCGGGAAGCCGAAGTCCGGACGCGACGAGCTGACGCGTGGCTCGATACGCCGCTGCCCACCGTCTCGGACGACGATCGCAAACGCACCAATCGCGACATCCCGCACACGCAAGCGGGCGATTACTTCCGCACGGTCTACGACTTGATCGTGCTCGCGTTCCAGACCGACGTGACGCGAGTGGCGACATTCAGCTTGGGCGGCGAAGGGGACGCGTTCGCGATTCCCGAAATCGGCATCACCGAATCGCGCCATCAACTGAGCCACCACGGTGGCGATGTCGGGTACATGGAAAAGCTGACGAACTACGACACGTTCGCCATCGAGCAATACGGTTACTTCCTGACGCGACTTGCCGAGACCAAAGACCTTAATGGCAAGCCGATGCTCGGCACCACGATGTCGCTGTTCGGTAGCGGCATGTCCTACGGCCACAGCCATGGCAACGCGAACTTGCCACTGGTGCTGGCTGGCGGCTCGGATCTTGGCGTGAAACACGGCAGCCATCTCGATTTCAATCAAGGCCACTTCAAAGGCTACCAACTCGACAAGCCCGGCGAGCACTATTCGCTCTGCAGCCGCCCCGCCAATCCGAACGCCCACATGAGCAATTTGCTGTTGATGATGGCCCAGCGGATGGGAGTGGAGACCGACAAGTTCGGCGATAGCAACAAGGTTGTCGAGTTATGAGCGAGTTCTGGATTCCTGGTTCGCGGTCCTGCGTGTCTCGCTCGTCGGTCTTTGTTTGTTCCTGGCTATTGGTTGTTGCGTGTTGGTGCTTCGGTACGACGCCCGCCTTTAGCCAGGAAGCCGGAACCAAAAGCAAAGAGCGAGAAACCCAGCCGTTCCGCCCGGAAGCGGGAAAGTTTCCCCCCATCGAAAAGGCGCACGCTTACCGCGGCGAACTGGTCTTCGTCGACCATGCCAATCGTCGTGGCAGCATTCGTGTCGAAGGGACGGGCAAGTTCTACCGCAACGATCCGCAGCCGTTCGCCATGCTGCCCTATGGCGTCGTGCGGTACCAGGGAGCAGCGGCTGATCTGCGCGACATTCCGCTCGGCACGGTGCTGCATGTCCGCGCCTTCCTGCCTCCGGACCCCAAGACGTCCGCTGTGCCAGTGCTGCCGGTCGACAACAAAGACAAAGATGTCGGGCACTACCGGGGCACCGGCACTGCCCCTGCCGAAAACCATGTCCTGCTCCTGGAGGACGAGCCCAGCTACTGTTTGCGCGAGGGCATGGTCTGGAAGCTGAAAGAGGTGACTCTTCTGAACAACGCGGGACGGATCATGGCGAGTCGCAGGCCCAAATCCGCCGAAGCACCGAAATCCGCTGACGTGGCGAAGTCCGCTGACGTGGCGAAGTCCGCTGATGCGGCGAAGTCCGCCTCGGCGGGCGAATCGAATGAAGTGGAATTGACGTTCGACGCCGCCACTCGCATCTGGCGGGGTCGCGAGCGAATTCGCGTCGCGGATTTAGTCGCGGAAAAGGCGTGGCCCGAAAGCGGTAAGAAGTCCCTTGATGGCCAGCCGGTCCAGTTCGGAATCACTTGGAGGCCCGCGCCAGGGGATGGACTGAACGGCGCTTTCACCCAGTTCCACATCTCGGACATTTGGCTTGACGACGCCGCGATTCAAAACGCGGCCCAGTTTCAGACCGAGACGCATAAGGTCTTCATCCGCAGCCGTTGGATGCCCGCCTGGGTGGATGCCGTTGAGTACGGCAAGTTTGGCCGCGCGACGGTCACCGCGACGCTTTTTGGAGGCATGGATCCTTCGCTCTACGCCGACTTTCAGAAAGGGGCCGGAGCCCAAATGAACGGCGCCGAGAACACGTTGAAACACACCGCCGGCCACTACGGTCCCTCGCACATCGCGGCCAACGGCAAGATCGTTGATGTCATGCGGGCGAGCGGAGAAGCTCCCGTTGGCAGCAGCGGCATCCGCATCCAGTTCGAGACGGAGTTGATCATCGAGGGACTTCGCGTCGGACGTGTGGTGCGCGTCCGCCCCGAAAGCTGGCCGAAGATGCAAGTCCCCCGCGAGGAATACCTGTTCGATGGCGCCAGCATTGACGAGCGTTTTCCCACTCCCGCCATCTTCCCGAAGTATTGATGCTGCCTCTCGGATCGCGTTCAGAATCGCCAACGAACTCGCCGTGACTTCCACGAGCAGCTTGGAGACCAATCCATGACCGCAGCCCGAACCACCCAACCCAGTCACCGCTGGCTCGCGGCTTTGCGCCGCGTATGCCTGGTATGCCTTGCATGCCTCGTCGGCCTGGTATGCCTCGTGAGCCGTGGCCCGTTATCGAAAAGCGGCTTTGTTGCCGCCGACGAACCGTTCCGTCCCGAAGCTGGAAAGTTCCCGCCGCTGGACAAGGCGTCCGCGTATCGCGGCGTGCTGGCGTTCGTGGACCATGCGAATCGGCGCGGCAGTCTGCGTGTGGAAACACCCGGCGAGTTCTTCCGCAACGCCCCGCATCCCTTCGCGTTGCTGCCTTACGGCATCGTGCGTTATCGCGGCGCGCCGGCCGATCTGCGCGATCTCCCGCTGAGCACAGTCTTGCACGTGCGCGGCTTCCTCCCGCCTGACCCGAAGTTTTCTTCCGTGCCGGTTCACAACAAAGGGAACCCCGAGCGACCGGCGGAGAATCACGTTCTGCTCCTCGAGGACGAGCCTAGTTTTTGCCTGCGCGAAGGCTTGGTGTGGAAACTGAAAGAAGTCGAGGTTCAAACCAATCAAGGGCTGATCGCGGCCGTTCGTGAGCCGCAGGCTGGTAGCGACGGCAAGGCGAACGTCGAGAAGCTTTCCTACAACGCCGCTACGCGATTCTGGCGCGGCCGCGAGTGTCTCAGTCTTGAAGACGTGATCACCGAAGGCCTCTGGCCCGCGAGCGGAAAAAAAACTCTCGGCGATCAGGCGGTGCAACTCGGGCTCGCTTGGCAACCCACTCCTGGAGGCGTGTTCCTGCGCTATCACGTTTCGGATGTCTGGCTCGACGACGCCGCCATGCAGCGCGCCGCCAAGAATCAAACCGAGACACACAAGGCCCTGATCCGCAGCCGCTGGATGCCCGCTTGGATTGATGCGGTTGAATACGGCAAGTTCGGCCGAGCGAAAGTGACCGCGACGTTGTTCGGCGGCATGGACGCTTCGCTCTACGCGGAGTTCAAGGCGGGCAGCACGGCGCAGATGAACTCGGTCGAGAACACCCTGAAGCACACCCATGGCGATTACAGCCCGGCGCACATGGCCTCTGGCGGAACGGTCTTGGAGGTCACGCGGCTACCAGGAGAGCCTCCCTTGGGCAGTAGCGGCTGGCAGATTCGTTTCGAGACGGACCTGATCATCGAAGGCATCCGTCCCGGACGTGTTGTCCGGGTCCGGCCCACCAGTTGGCCCCAGGTCACTGTGCCGCGGGAAGAATACCTCCGCGACGGCGTCGAAGAGCGTTTTCCCAGCCCCGACATTTTTCCGAAGTACTAGGCTCCCGAAATTCACCACGGCCGCCTTTGGCTCTGCGAACGCTCGCGAACGTTTGCGAACGCACTGCGAACTGTCAGCGAACTGTCAGCGAACCGTCAGCGAACCGTCAGCGAACCGTCAGCGATTTCTTCAGCGGAACTCGCTGGGACCGCGCCTTGGTGGTGGGCGGGAAGGCCGACCATCGGAAACGACAACGACCACGTTCTGGAGCAGGTTTGATGTCACTGACGCGACATGCAAATAGTGATTTTCGAGGACGACCGTCTACCAGTCCGTCGCTTGGCGGAGCTGGTGGCGCCGGCGACTCTGGTGCCGCTGGCAACGCTGGCAACGCTGGCAACGCTGGCAACGCTGGCAGCACAGCCGGCACTGGACCGGCGGTCCGTCAATCGAGCTGGCTCGGCAAAGCCCAGGCCGTCGCGCCGCTTTACGCGGGGCTTGCGCTCTGCGCGGCAGCGGCGCTCTGCGCGGCATCAGCGGACGGCGCCGACGATCTGTCACAAACATTTGCCAAGCGGATTCAACCGCTGCTCGTGAAGACCTGCGGCGAATGCCATGGGAAGGAGCCCAAGGACAACGATGTCGATCTCACTCGCTTTGCAACCGCCCAGGCGATCATCGCCAAACCCAAGCTGTTGAGCGATGTCGCGGAGCGGTTGCGACTGGGCGACATGCCTCCGAAGGAAGCGCCGCAGCCGACCCAGGCCGAACGGGATCAACTACTCGGTTGGATCACGGCGGCGCTCGATGCGGAAGCGGCGGCGCGGGCCGGCGATCCGGGACCGGTGACGCTGCGGCGGTTGAACAACTCCGAGTACGACAACGCGGTCCGCGATCTGACGGGCGTCGACATGCGACCGACGCGGGTTCGCGAGTTTCCGGTGGACAGCGTGGGCGGCGAGGGCTTTGCGAACGTCGGCGAAGCGATGCCCGTGACTCCCGAGCTGGTCGATCGCCTTCACCAGACGGCGCGCGACGTTGCCGCGCGGGCCGTTCTGCTGCCCAGCGGCTTTCGCTTCTCTCCGTCCACTGAACGCCCGGACTGGACCGAAGAGGCGCTCAAGCCGCTCCGCAGTTTCCATGCCCGCTACGCCGGGCCCAACGGAGAGCCGCCGCTGGCAACGCATCTCGCGGCGACTTTGAAGCACCGCGACAGGCTCATTCGTGGCGGGCCGGCTGACATCGCGGCGGTTGCTGCCGAGGAAAAACTCAACGCCACGTATCTGGCGGCGCTCTGGGCGGGGCTCAGCGGCAAGACGAACTCGCCCGCCGAAGCCATTTCCCAATCGAAGCAGTGGTATGAAAAATCGGCCCAAGCGGAAGCCGAGAGGCAGCGGCGTCAATTAGCTTTCCAATCGGCCAAAAAGGAAATCGAAGCTCGCTGGGCTGCGTCGAAACGTGTGCTCGCGCAGGCGAAAGTCGCGGAAGCAGGCTCGGTTCCGTTCGAGAGCAGGGTCGCGGTTCAACGCGGCGAGCTACTTCTTCTCACCGTGCTTCCCAACGAAAACTACGGAGCCGACAGCACGCTCATCGAATGGACCATCCGCGAGACAACCGGCGAACAGCGAACCTGGAATCTCGCCGATCTCCTGTCCAGTTTTCTGAAGGCCAACCCCTTGTCGGCTAAACACGACGCCCGTTGGAGCTTTCTGGAAACAACCTCCACCCCGGTGTTCCTGACCGAACGGCGCGACGGCAACGTGGGACGGCCCGAACTGAAATCGTGGAGCCTCGGTTCCGAACCCTCGGTCTTCGTCAACTCGGCTGCGGAGGCAATCAAAGTCTGGACGACGTTGCCCGCGCGTTCGCTCTTCGTGCATCCCGGACAGAAGCGCAACGTGGCGATCGCTTGGACAAGTCCGATCACGGGCGAGCTGGTGGCTACGGGCCGCGTCGCCGATGCGCACCCGAGCGGCGGCGATGGGGTCTCATTCGAACTGTCGCATGTCGCGGGGCCGGAATTAGGGCAGACGCTGGCCAATCTAAGCAACGTGACCGAGAGTCAGGCGGATGCTGGTCTGCCGCCCGACATGCTGGCCGTTGTCCGGGAGAAGTGGCGCGAGGCCACCACCGATCCCACGCCGGTGCTGGCGGCGATCAAGGCGTTGCAGGATCAGTTGTTCCAAGGAAACTATCGAAAGAACGCGGCGCTCGCGGTCGGCAATGGCTTTCCAGCGTGGGAAGAGCTGCGCCGCGTCGTCGTGCGCGAGCGAGTCCAGGGCGCGGCCCGCGAGCCGTTGTTCCGCATGGTCGCGTTGCCCGCGCAGCCCGATACGTTCGTGGTCTGGGAACGGCTTCGGCTGGAGGGCGGCGATGGGCCGCCGCTGGTGTTCGCCGAGCATCCCGAACTGGCCGCGGCCGTCGAGCAAGCGTCCGGACTCAAATTCGGACAGCACCCGCAGGGGCGAGCGATGCCGAAGTCCGCTCTCGTCACGGCGGCCGGGGCCGAAGTCGTCATCGATCTCAGGAAGCTGCCGGCGGAATTGCAAAAGGCGCTCACGCTCCCTCGGTTCCTCCGCGCCGACGTAAGCCTCGACGAGGCGAGTCCGGAAACAGCCGCAGTCCAGGCATTTCTGATCGCCGCGACGGGCGGCGGCGGCAATCTGGCCGAACCGGTTGCCAAAGCGACGCTCGGAGACCCGCGGGCCGCGCAGATCGCGCATCCCCGTGTCGCCGCCCAACGGGCGCGGCCGGCGGCCGAGTTTCGCGCTCTGTTCCCGCCGGCCGTCCTTTTCCAACCGATCATCCCGCGAGACGCCCAAGGGAGCGTGTTCCTTTACCGACGCGAGGACGACCCGTTGCGCCGACTCTTGCTCGACGAGGCCGGGCGGGCGGAGATTGACCGGCTATGGAGCGAACTGGAGTTTGTCAGCGAGCAGGCGTTGGCCACCCCGATCGCGTACGCGGGGCTCGTGCAGTACTACCGCAAGCCGAACGACGGCGCGCGGATCATGTTTTTTTACATTCAAGAGTTCGAGGAGCAAATCAAACGCGAGGAGACGGCATTCCTCGCCGCGCAGATCGCCGCGGAGCCGCGGCATCTCGAGGCGTTGCTCGCCTTCGCCGAGCGCGCCTGGCGGCGGCCGCTTGGCCCCGAGGAACGCGACGCGATCCTCGCGTCGTATCGCGCGGACCGCGGGGAAGGAGTGAAGCACGAGCCGGCGTTCCGCGCCGCGCTCGCTCGCGTCCTCTCGTCGCCGTGGTTCCTGTATCGGGTCGAACAGCCCGCGACGGGCTCGCACTGGCAGCCGGTGACCGGCGATGAACTGGCGACGCGGCTCAGTTTTCTGCTGTGGGATTCGATCCCTGATGACGAACTGAGGGCGAAGGCCGCCCGGCTCCATGAACCCGCGGTCATGGAGGAGCAACTCCGCCGCATGTTGAAGGACGCCCGGATTCGGGGCATGGCCGAGGAGTTCGGGGCCCGCTGGCTTGGCGTGCGGGACTTTGTCACGAATCACGGTCGAAGTCTCAAGCACTTTCCGGAATTCACGCCTGTGCTGCGCGACGCGTTGGCCGAAGAGCCGGTGCGGTTCTTTGAAGAGTTGCTGGCCAGTGACCGTCCGATTGCCGATGTGATCGCCGCCGACGCCGTGGTCATTAACGATGTCCTGGCCAAGCACTACGGCATCCCCGGCGTGACCGGCCCGCAGTGGCGGCGTGTTGAGAACGTGTCGGCCTACGGCCGCGGCGGGTTTCTCGGTTTTGGGGCGGTGATCGCGAAACATTCGGCGGCCGCGCGGACGAGCCCGATCAAACGCGGAGCGTGGCTGGTGCAGGTGCTCGGCGAGCGGCTCCCCAAAGTGCCGCCCGACGTGCCGCCACTGCCCGAGACGCCTCCCGCCGGACTGAGCGTTCGCGAGATCACCGAGCGTCACCGCGCGGATGCGAAATGCGCCGGATGCCACGTCCGTATTGATCCGTACGGCATGGCCATGGAGCGGTTCGACGCCATCGGGCGTCTGCGGCCCGCCAGCGAACTTAAGCCGGGCGATACGAAAGGGACGCTCCGCGACGGCACCGAGATCGACGACATCGCCGGTCTGCGGACCTACTTCGCCGGACCGCGCCGCGAAGATCTGCTCCGTTCCGTCGCCCAAAAGCTCACAGGCTACGCGTTGGGACGAACTGTGATGACGTCGGACCGTAAGCTTGTGGACGACGTGGCCAAGACCATGGCCAGCGGCGGCCGCTGGTCGGATGTCCTGCTAGTCATCGTCCGCAGCGAGCAGTTCCGCTGCATTCGACCGGCGGTCGTGGGAATTGAACCATGAATCACACCATCACATTCTTTGTCACTCTGTTGCTTGTGCCCATCGACACATGGAGCGCTGATACTCCGCAGAAGGAGCCTGGCCAGCGCTGCTGAAGCGTATTCGCTGTACGAGGGAATTAAAGTCCGTCGTACACCTTGGCTAAAAATGAATTCCCACCCCTACCTATCGCTGCATCCGACGCGGCGGCCCACCTGGAGATGTTCATGATGTTTACACTTGGCGAAAACAAAGTGGCAGAAGTTGACCGACGCAGCGTGTTACGAATCGGGTCGCTCGGCATGGGCGGTTTGACGCTTTCCAACTTGCTGCGGTTGGAGGCTCTGGGGGCGACGGAATCGGCGGCAAAACGACAGCCGACTTCGGTGATCGTGATCTACATGAGTGGTGGACCGAGCCACATCGATACCTTGGACATGAAGCCGAACGCTCCGGTGGAATTTCGTGGCGAGTTTAAGCCAATCGCGACGTCGGTTCCTGATCTGCAGATTTGCGAGTGGTTGCCGATGAGCGCGGCGATCATGCACAAGTGGTCAATCATTCGCAGCTTGCAGCATCCGCCTGAATACGGCGACGTCGGCCATCCGCGCGGCAACCACATACTATTAACTGGTCACGCGCCGGGACCCGAGGAAAATACGAATATCCGTCCGAGCGTCGGCAGTGTGGCTGCTCGAGAATTGCAGGCGAAAGACCGTTCGATGCCGGCTTACGTCATGATTCCGAAACGCATCCCCGGTACGGATTCGGCCTATCTTGGCCCCGCTTGGAACCCGTTTGAAACACGAGCAGACCCAGGGAAAGATCCGAAGTTTGTGGTTCCGAATCTTTCGATTCCCGGGGGACTTGGCGTCGAACGAATTGGCGATCGGCAGCGATTACTCGCGGGGTTCGATCGAGTGCGTCGTGAAATGGATGTGAACCATTCCTTTGAAGCTGTGGACGAGTTTCAGAAACAAGCGATGGACTTCGTCACCAGCCCGCGCGTCCGCGAAGCGTTCGATTACGACTCCGAGCCAGCAGCGGTCAAAGAACGGTACGGCTATCCCGAACCCTGGAACCCGCGCATGGGCCAAGCCGGAGCCCGTTTCCACAATTGGAATCAGCGGTTCTTGCTCGCGCGGCGATTGGTCGAGGCGGGCGTGCGGCTCGTGACCCTCGATTGTGCTTGGTGGGACACGCATGCCGACGGTTTCTGGTCGCTGAAGAACGGTTTACTGCCGCCATTCGATCAAGCGTTTTCGGCATTGATTGAAGATCTCGATCAGCGCGGGTTGCTTGATACCACGATGGTTCTGGCCTGGGGCGAATACGGCCGAACGCCGCGAGTCGCCTTCAACGGCGGACGCGATCACTGGACGACCGCCTACAGTGCGGCGATCGCCGGTGGCGGAGTGCAGGGAGGCCGAGCGATCGGTGCGACCGATTCTCATGCCGCCGTCCCCAAGGACAACCCGAAGTTGCCCCAAGATGTGCTCGCGACGGTCTATCGCCACTTGGGAAT
>JBJTOW010000594.1:0-3814 GCA_046074805.1 Planctomycetota bacterium
CGCAGCGCGTTGGCGGTTTCCGAGATTTGCTTGGGCACGATGACCTTCGGCTCAACGTGCGACGAGCCGATGGCGTTTCGAATTCTCGATCGCGCGTATGAACGGGGCGTCGACTTTTTCGATACGGCGGAAATCTATCCCGTGCCGCCCGACGCGAAGTGGGTCCATCGCTCGGAGGAAATCTTCGGTAAGTGGCTGCGAACGAAGCCCCGCGACTCGATCTTCATCGCCACGAAATTTTGCGGTCCGGGGCATGGCTGGTTCATCCCGCCAGTTCGGGAAGGCCGCACAGCGCTCGACCGACACCACATCCGCCGCGCGATTGAAGGCAGCTTGCGGCGACTGGGTGTCGACTATATCGACCTCTACCAAACTCATTGGCCGGATCACGATTTTCCCTACGAGCCGACGCTGGAGGCGCTTGCGGAGCAGGTTCGCGCCGGCGTCGTGCGCTACCTCGGCTCCAGCAATGAAACGGCGTGGGGCGCGATGAAAGCGCTGTCGATCGCCGAACGCCATGGTTGGCCCCGCTACGAGTCGATCCAGAACAACTACAGCTTGGCGAACCGGCGTTTTGAGGATGAACTGGCCGAGGTATGCCGACGCGAACAGATGAGCCTCCTCCCTTACTCGCCGCTCGCCGGCGGAGTGCTCACCGGCAAATACAACTGCGACTCGACGCCCGAAATGTCGCGATTCATTCAATACGCCCGCCATGGCGGCGACCGGCAAAAGGCGATGGCGAAACGATTCTTGAACGAGAAAAGCTTGGCGACCGCCCGCGAACTGGTCGACATCGCCACCGAAGCGGGCTGGAAGCCGGCCGCGTTGGCGCTGGCATGGAGCAAGCGTTACGACTACGTCGCCTCCACGATCGTGGGCGCCAACACCGTGGAACAACTGGATGAAAGCTTGGAGGCGATCGACCGCGAATTGCCCGCCGACCTTGCGGCGCGGCTCGATGCGCTCGCCGCAAAATACCCGTATCCTCTAGGTTGAGAATGTCGTCGGCGACACGGCCGTTTGCCGCGTCCGGCCCCGTCGCTGTGACCGTGGCCACCGCAGTCGCCAAAGCCGCGATCGTAAGACGTTCGCTGGGATTCCCGGGAGCCGTGCCGTGCCGTCCCCACCTGTCGACGATTCGCTGAACAGGCCGGCGCGGTCGGCGGCGACGACGCGGCCCGACGCCGCTTTGACCGTCGAACGCGACCACGAAACGCGCCCAAGCGATTCTCCACGGACACAGCGGTGGCGCGCGGCCTTGCGGTCGGCCGGTGTCGCCTACCTGATCGGCATTCCAGACAGTTCGACCGCCGAGCTGTTCGGTCGCCCGCTGACCACGCTCGCTGCTGGCTCACCGGAACGCGATGTCATGGATCGCGATCCGCCGGAGCGGAAACGGCCGGAGCGGCAACTGCCCGATTTGGAACGGCCGGCGGTCATCACGGTTTGCCGCGAGGGCGAGGCGTTCGCGCTGGCGGCCGGTCTTTGGGCGGGAGGCGTGCGGTGTGTCGTGTGGATGCAAAGCACCGGGCTTTTCGCGTCGGGGGATAGCATTCGCAGCGTCGGCCAGGAACTGCGCGTCCCGGTGCCTTTGGTCGTCGGATGGCGGGGCCGCCTGGGAAAGCCGAACGCTGGCCAATTCGACACGGCCACGGAACTGCTCGAACCAACGCTGCAAGCATGGCGGATACCTTATGTTCTCGCGGAAACACCGGACGCCTTCGAGCTAGCGGAGTGGCTCGAGTCATTCGCCTGGGACGATCCGGGCGTGCGTGCGCTGGTGGTGCCCCAATGAGTCTCCAACACCGGCGGACGACGCACGATTACCTGGCGGTGTTGGCGGCGGCGCGGGGCGACGCGATTGTGGTGGCGACGATGACGGCGGCTCGGGTCTGGGCCACGCTGAGCGATGGCCCCTGGGATGTGCCGTATCTGCCGAGCGCGATGGGGCACGCCGCCGATATCGCCCTGGGATTGGCGATCGCGGTCCCGGAACGTCGCGTGGTGTGCGTCAACGGCGATGGCTCGCTGGCGATGAACCTCGGTGGTTTGATCACCGCGGCCGGCTTGGCCCCGGTCAACTTGATCCAAATCGTGATCCTCAACCATCGTTACCAGATTGTCGGTGGCCCGCCGATTCCCGGCGGACGCGTTGTGGATTGGGCGCTGCTATCGCAGGCGGCCGGTTGGCGTCACAGTGTCCGCTGCGAGCACTCCGACCAGTTCGCCGAACGACTTGTGGCGTGCCTTGCGCTTCCCGGCCCCACGTTGATGGCCTTGGAAGTCGTCGATCAGCCGACCATGCCGCAGCGGCTGCCACGCCGTCATCCGGCGACCGCTTTGGCGGAGTTGCGTCAGGCTTTGGCCACAAGACGAGAATAGCGTGGCTTAACGCATATTTTGACCGTCAATTCGACCACGATTCTCGAGGGGGAACTGCCTGCGATGGAGAGTCCAGCATGAACGGCATTTGGCGATGGGCGGATTGGCTTCCATCAATTCCGACCGTGGCTCGAATCACACTTGGAGAAGGTTCGACTCCGCTGGTCCAATCGGTCTCAATCGGTCCCAAGTGTGGCTTGTCCAACCTGTGGTTCAAGCTGGAATCTGTCAATCCGACCGGTTCCTACAAAGACCGGTTCGCCGCCGCGGCGATCGCCGACATGCGGGCCAGCGGCAAGACGATGTGCGTGGCGACATCCAGCGGCAACACGGGCGCTTCGCTCGCTGCCTACTGCGCGGTCGCGGGTATTCGCTGCCGCATCGCGATCGTGGAAACCGCGCCAGCCGACAAGCTGCGCCAGATGCTGGCTTATGGCGCCGAGTTGTTCCGTGTGCGCGGATTTGGCCTCGATCCCCAGGCGACTGCGGCGGTGTTCGCTGGCCTGGGTCGCCGCGCCGCTGAGCCAGACGCGCAATTGCAGATCAGCGCATTCCGTCATAGTCCAGTCGGTATGAGCGGCGTGCAGACGTTGGTCTGGGAAATGGAGGACGCGCGGCCCGACCATATTTTTGTCTGCGCTGGCGGTGGTGGTTTGGCACTGGCGGTCGCGCGTGGCGCGACGCGGTTGCGGGAGGAGGGACGCTGGCCGCGATGCCCGGCGATTCACTGCGTGCAGCCCGAGGGAAACGCGACCATCGCCGGTCCAATCCGCCGCGGCGAATCACGCGCGGTCGCCGTCCACTGCGAATCGGGGATCAGCGGACTGCAGGTGCCGACGGTGATCGACGGTGATGAGACGATCGCCGCGATTCAGGCCACTGGTGGAACCGGTGTCTTAATCGCTGACCACGAAGCGCTCGCCTGTCAAAAGCGGTTAGCGCGCGAAGAGGGGTTGTTCTGCGAACCCGCGGCCGCCGTGCCGTTGGCTGGATGCCTGCGCGCGGTGAGCGAAGGGCTAGTCCAGCCCGATGAACGCGTGATTTGTCTGATCACAGGCAGCGGTTTCAAAGACACGGCTTCCGCCGAGCGAATGGCGGCCGACCGGCCCTGTCCGCTCGTTGATCCGCATGAGATCGAAGCATTGCTCGACGCTGGATAGCTCGCGCCGTTCGGGGCGTCAACGCGCTTCGGCTCAAGGTTCCGCCGACGTTCTGTCGATGACGGATGGTGGGATTGTGCCGTTTATGTGTTCTGTAGCGGTTTTGCGGGTTGAGCGATCGAGGCGGGCTCGATCCCAATCTGGGGCGCGGAGAGCTATGGTCGAGGCTTACTTCAATTTCCGTCGAAGGCCGTTTCTGGCGGCTCCGCAGGCGGCGAGCTATTTCGCTGGCCGCGCTATTGAGCAGGCGAGGCAGTCGTTGACGCGTT
>JBJTOW010000595.1:0-6021 GCA_046074805.1 Planctomycetota bacterium
CGAGGAGATTTTGCTGGTGGTTCGAACCAAAGGAGCGAAAGACGCGGAACCACGCTATTACCCGTTGGCTGACGTTCCCCCGGAAATCTGGCGGCGTGCCATGACCCAACGCGCGCCGATCGACCCTACCCAAGTCGCGGGCAAGGAACGCGGACCATCCCCGATTCCGCCCTCCGTGCCGCGGTCCTTGGAACCGGCTCGGCCCGAATCGCGCACCCCGGTCTTTCGCGGACAGCAACCACGCGGGGTCTGGCCATTCCTAAACTAGCTCGCCGCGCCGGCGCCGCGACCGTGCCGCGTGTTACACTGCGGTTGAACGAAAACATGTGGTGATGTCCGAGCCGGCGATCGTCGAGGAGCATTCCCGATGAGGTTATTTCTGCCCCAAGTCCGTGGCGCAGCCCGGACCGCCGTCCGTGTGCTTTTCCGAGCGACGAGCCGCGCCATCGCGACCCGTGCCATCGTGACCCGTTTTGGGCTGCTCAATGCCGTGGTTATCGGCGGAGTGGCGATGGCTGTTCCCGCCGTCGCCCAAGAGTCCGCACAGCCACAGGGGCCCGGCAGGGTGAGTTTGCCAGCTGGCGCGCCCTCGCCTACTTCCGAACAGCTCGACCGTTGGGTGGCGGACCTGAACGCCGACCAGTTTTTGATCCGCGAGGCGGCTGTCAGGCATTTGATCGCGGCGGGACAACCGGCGGTCGATCGACTGAAGATCGAGATTCCAAAAGGCTCCCTGGAAATGGTGCTCCGAGGCGTCCAGGTGCTGCGGGAACTGGCGTTATCGGAAGAGCTGGACGCCGAGTCATCGGCGGTGTTGGCGCTCGAACAGCTGGCCGCTCCGAAACTAACCGCCGCCGCCCAGCGAGCTCAAATCGCCTTGTCGGGGCTGGCGGACATACGGCAGTCGCGGGCGAGCGAAGAGCTGCAGCGCCTGGGCGCTCGGATCGGCGTTTCGCAGATGGTGCTAGGTTTTCAGGTCATCGAGGATATTTCGGAAATCGACATCGGCGAGCGTTTCACGGGGACCGAACGCGATTTGCGGCGGCTGCGGTGGTTGGCGGGCGTCAAACGCGTGAAGTTCACGGGGCCGCGAGTGACCGATAGTTGGATGGAAGCGCTGTCGGGAATGCAGCACATCACTTCGTTGCAACTGAAGAGGACGAGCGTTACCGCCGACGGCCTTAAGGTGCTTCGCGGTCTGGAACGGCTGCAAGCGGTAAACCTTATGTACGTGCCGCTCGACGACGCCGCGATTCCGAAACTAGCCGCGCGGGGCAGCTTGGCGAGCGTCAAGTTGTACGGCACAAGTATCACGGTCGAGGGCGAAGCAAAACTTCGGGAGATGCTGCCTGCCGCGAAAATCGACTATCGACAGGGGGGATTTTTGGGCGTGAACTGCCAGGCCCACACGATCGGCTGCGAAGTCATCCTGGTGCAACCCAAGTCGGCGGCCGAACAGGCCGAACTGTCGGCGGGCGACGTGATCGTGAAATACGCGGAAGAACGCGTTGAGTCGTTCGATTCGTTGACGAGCTTCATTTCCAGGAATCGACCCGGCGAGAAGGTCGACTTGCTGGTGTGCCGCCAGCCGGTCGCGCGTGAGGCGTCTTATCCGCAGCCAGCCAACAACGCTTGGGGAGTGGTGGTGAAGCCCCACGCGATTGGCTGCGAGATCGTCTCGGTGGACCCGAAAAGCTCGGCGGCCGCGTTGGAGTTTCGTCCAGGCGACGTGATCACCCATTACGGCGACCGTCGCACCTTGGATCCAAAGGCTTTGGACGAAGCGTTCAAGGCCGTCCAAACGGGCGCCGAGGTCAACGTCCAGTTCACTCGAAAGCCACAAATCATGGTGAAGACGGTGACACTGGGCGAATGGGAGTAGAACTGCGCGGGGCGCACTGGCGTTGCTCAACGGCTTGCCATAGTGGCCGTCGGGTTCGATGGCTGATGTCGCCTGGCGGCACTGATTGCTTGATTGCGCGCTTGGGAGGATACATGGATTTTTTGCGGCTGTCGGGCAAAGAGTTTGTCGTGTTTGGCGTCGCCAATCGCAAGAGCGTCGCTTATCACATCGGCAAGCAGTTGGAGTCGTGCGGCGCGCGGGTCGTCTACGTGGTCCGTTCGCAGCAGCGGCGCGAGAGCGTGGCGAAGTTGTTGAGCGGGTCCGAGGTGCGCGTGTGCGATGTGGAATTTCCTGAGCAGATCGAGCGGTTGCGGGACGAGTTCGCGGGGGAGGGCCGCGTGTTCCACGGGCTGGTGCATTCGATCGCGTTCGCCGATTACTCGGATGGTATGAAGCCGTTCCACGAAACGGGCAAGCCGCAGTTTCTCCGAGCGGTCGACATCTCCTGCTATTCGCTCATCGCGCTGGCGAACGCCTTGAAGGATCAGCTTGATCCGGACGCCTCCGTCGTTGCGTTGTCGATTTCGACGACCCGTATGGCGAGCGAAAACTATGGCTATATGGCCCCGATCAAGGCGGCGCTTGATTCGTCCCTGGCGTTTCTTGCCAAGTCGTTCAGCCGTTTTTCGCGAATCCGCTTTAACGCGGTGGGGCCCGGGTTGCTAAAGACGTCCGCGTCCGCCGGCATCCCGGGCTATGTGGACAGCTATCTGTTCGCCGAGCGGGTCATTCCACGGAAGCAGGCTGTGGAAACCGAAGAGGCTGCTAGCGCCGCTGTGTTTTTGCTGAGCCCACGGTCGTCGGGAATCAACGCGCAGACGCTGGTGGTGGATGCTGGCATGGCGATCAACTACTTCGACGCCGAAATAGTTCGCCGCGCAATGCGGCCCGAGTGAGTTGACAAGCGGGGCCAGTCCTATGACCGCACTGGCACGACGGACTTCCTCGTCCGTCGCAACGCTTCCCGCGCGAAAGACTTGGAAGTTCGCTTTCCCAGTGCCTTTTCCGGATATTGCCTTTCAATAAGCGACTAAATCGCGTGGGCATCTGCGGCGATCAGCATCAACTGCGAACCGGGATGCAGGCCCGCCAGTGGGCCCGCGGCGACCGCTTCAATCACGGCGTAGGCGTTCGCCGGTCCGCGGTAGCTGCGCCACGGCGACAATCGATGGACGATGTCCAGCACTTCTCCGTCCGCGTCGACGAACACAGCGTCGATGGCGAATCGCATCCACAGCGTATGGATGGACCGGCAGGGCGTCAGCAGTAGAGCGGTCGTGGGCGGGGCGGGTCGCCGGAGCATCCAACCGCAAAACCGCGGCCAGAAACGGGCGGCTATCTCGATCGACGGAACCAGTTCTTCGCCAGAGTTGCGTTCGACCAAACGCCAAGTGGCGAAAGAGTTGGTTCGCCGACTTCGAAGAGCGGCTGCCACCGCCGCTCTGAGCGAATCGTTTTTCCGAGCCTTGTTGTTCATGGGGCGGATCGCGCGGAAACTTTCGGAATGGTTTCCTTCGGCATCGGTTCTTTTGGCATCGGCTCTTTTGGCATCGGCTCTTTTCGCAGGGAGGCGATCCAATCGCGGAGTAACTGGACGGCGGCGGGGTCGACGAGGTTGGTTGACAGCGGTGGCATCTGGCCGGTTCCACGTTGGGAAATTCGCCGGAACAGTACCGACCGGTCGGGGGCTCCTGGGGCGACCAGCCGCGCGTCGGCGATGCCGAATGTGTTATGAACGGGCCGCTCATCGATCAGCTTCAGTTGTTCCGCCGCGACATGGTGTTCGATTTGGAACTGGGCGTTGCCTCCGCCCGCCTCGACGTGGCAGTGAGCGCAGTTGGCGTGCAAGTAGGAACGGGCGCGGAGCTCCAGGCTGGCGGTTGTATCGCCGGGATCGGTTAATCGCGGCAGCTCGGTGGCAGGCTTGGCAAGTTTATCTTTGAGCAACCCCCAAGCTTCGAGCGCTTCGAGTTGATTCAGCGTGACGTCGCCATACGCGTGCGCTCGGTTCATTTGGGCGGTGGAGAGACCAAGCGTGTAGTTCGCCGCGCGGCTGTGGCACACCATACACTCGGCGCGACTCGGAAAATGCCATCGCTGGGTTTTTGAAACCGGATTCGCTGTCGTTGGATTGGCAACGGCGCTCGCGGGTTCGATGGCATAGTCCCGGTCCATACCAGCGGGTCCGACCAGTTCGGCATCGGTTTGCGCGTCGTTCCACATGTACGAGTAGCCGACCCATTCGTTGTCTTGACGGGACATGAGCCGCGTTTCGATCCAGCGACGGGACGCCGCGTCGCCAAGGCGGGTTTCGAGCGCGAACGATTTCACAAGCACCGTGCCGTTGGGAAAGTTCCAGCCGCGATTGGGCGAGGCGTCGATACGGGCGTCGGCGCCGACGATCGCGATGAAACGCTCTTTGTGCGAACCGTCGGACCACAGCGGCGAATTGACGCTATAGGGAATCAAGCCTGGATGCGGCACGTGCCCGGCAACCGACAGGAACAGGCCCGTTTCACTTAGCTTGCGCGGGAATGGCTGCGTCGGTTCGGTGGCGGGTGGGCGGGCTTCCAGAGTGTGAAAGCCGCCGTCTTCGCCGGCCCGGTAGTCGCAGATCAGCAGTTCGCCGTCCAAGTCCAAACCAAAACCAGTGATGACCAGCGACGTGTCGGCGATTTCCTT
Organism: Planctomycetota bacterium; assembly: GCA_046074805.1. Lineage (GTDB taxonomy): Bacteria > Planctomycetota > Planctomycetia > Pirellulales > Pirellulaceae > CAIXSC01. The sequence continues at coordinate 4,586 of JBJTOW010000595.1, forward strand.
GTGGAAGACGGCTTTGTCGCCGTCGTGCCGCATTGCCCAGATCTTGCCGGTCGAGTAATCGCCGTAGATATAGGCTCCGCGGAGTTCCGGAAACCGCTGGCCGTAGTAGACGACGCCACCGGTCAACGAGCGTGCCTCGGAGTGATGGTGCTCGGCGGCCGGCTTCACGAACGGTGTCGGGCCCGCCTTGCGTTCCAAGTAGAACGGATGGCTTCCTTCCATGACGCTCCATCCGTAATTGTCGCCTTTCTTGATCAAGTAAATCTGTTCCCACAGATCCTGGCCGTTGTTGCCGACCCACAACTGGCCGCTAACGGGGTCGACGGTCATCCGCCACGGATTCCGCAAGCCGTACGCCCAGGTTTCCGGACGGGCTCCGGGGCGGCCTACGAACGGATTGTCGCTCGGAACCCGGTATGGCTGTCCGGGGGAGGCGCCGTCGAGATCGATCCGAAGAACCTTCGCGAGCAGATGGTCAAGTCCCTGGCCGGTGAGATTGGTGTCGGAATCGGACGTGCCATCGCCCGAGGTGACATAGAACATTCCGTCCTTGCCGAAGGCCATCGCGCCGCCATTGTGGCCGTTCGACGGCCATTCAATGATCGTGGCCGCTGATTGAGGGTCGAGGCGATAGGGGGCCGCGCGATCGACCGTGTAACGTGTCACTCGCGTCTTCTTTTCCCCCTTCTCGACGCCAAAGACACCGTTGCTTCCGATGTAGACGTAGCCGTTTTCGCGGAATCGTGGATGAAACACGAGGTCGTACGCCGTGTCGTCGCCTTCGAGAAGCGTCTCATAGGCGGGCGGCGTGGTGGCCTCGGCGATCGGCGGCGCGAACCGCACGATTCGCGTCGCCGAACCGGACTTCGGCTGGTGGATCGTCCAGAAGAGTTCCGTGTCCGGCTGGCGAACGATCGCCAGGGGCAGGCTGAGTTTCACCTGGGGCAGAGCCGGTCGAACTCGATAGGGCGGTGGCGGTTCGGGTGTGCCGACGACCCGCGTGCTGTTCAGCAGTGTCCGCTTGGGCAGTTTGGCGGCGAGTGCGGCTTTGGATTCGGCAGCGTTTAAGTCCGCAGCCTTGGAGTCGGCGGCCGCGATTGGGGTGGAAGCTGGTGACTTGCCCGTTTTCGGTTCGTCAGCCTGTGGCGGGGCGGTGGTGGCGGCGAGCAAAGTGGCCAATGCGGTTGAGGCGGCGATGCCAAGGGGAAGAACGAAAACGCGGCGGCGCGGGCGAGCGGCGTGCGGCAATCGAGTCGACATCTTGGACAGGCTCCGGATGGGGGAACTCGGCGGGCAAGTGGCGGCGCTGGTTGAAACAGTGCTCGTTGAGGCGGAGATGGTTGAGGCCATCCCCGCCGCCAAGCCTCCATTGTGTCGTCTGGCGACACGCCAGGAAACCCGGTTTCGCGGGGATAGCGTCTTTGGAGTGCGGCGCC
>JBJTOW010000596.1:0-2716 GCA_046074805.1 Planctomycetota bacterium
CGAGTTGGGATCTTTCAAGTAGCGGCGCAGCCGACGCGTGCCGGATTTCTTCACTTGCCGTTTTTCTTCCCGCAATCGACGTTTCTCATCCATCGCCTAGCGTCCCAAATCCGCCAAGTCGTACGTGGCCAACACGGCGTGGATGGCGAGCGGCAAACGATCGCCAGCGGCGGGCGAATCGAGCAGTTCGGTCCAGGATCTTGGCAGCTCCTGGAACGCGTTCGGCGCCGCCGCCGCGAAGCGGGTGGGTTCGACGAAACGCGCATGCAGCGCTGCCAGTTGCGCGGCCGTGCCCCGCGCTTCCAAAGAGACAGTCCGCGGCGCGGAAGGTTCGCCCTGACGTGATAGGAATTGGGCGGCCGTCAAAATGTCCTCGGCATGGACTCCAACGAGCGACTGCCCCAGCATGTACCCAAGGAAAAACTCCTGCGTGTTCGGACCGAATAGCTCGCGGCCCCAATCCCGCGGATGCCGGATCAATGTCTCCCCCTGCCCTTGCGGATCGAAAGCCAAGGCGAACCGGCCATCGCGAGCCGCCTGTTCACAAACGCCGTCCATGTTCGCGCCGGCCTGTTTTCCCTGGGTGTCGACGTACAGCAACGCGGTGGCGTCTGGCCGCGGAGTTTCCGGCACGTACAGCAATCCGGGCAGCTCGACCCCGTCATCGCGTTTCAGCACAATCTTTCGCCGTTCGAAGCGGGCCAGCTTTTCCGTGGCCACCACCTGGACTGTGGCGGCCAATCGCGCGCTGTCGCGGATACCGGCGACGCGACGCACCGTGGCGACGCGTTCCTCGTGGGTTTGCCCTGACCAGGCGGCCAGACGTCGCGGGGCCAACCGTTTCGCTTCGTCGCGATTGAAATCGAACACGCTTCGCTCATCGGCCAGGAACATGACTTGGCCTTGGGGCGTGCATTGCAGTTCGGCGGCGGTGAACGGCTTCCATTCGGGTTCGAAGATCGCTTGATCCTTGCCGATCAGCCACCGGACCAGCCATCGCGTGGCCGCTTCCCGAAGCGGTTTGGTGAACCCATGCGGCTCGTCGGCCTCGGCGATATCGACGCGTTCGGAATAGCCGAGGCGGACATAAATGCGTTTGGCGTCGCGGAGGATGTCCCACGTTCCCGAAATATCAAACGTGACATCGCGCGTGCCCGCGCAGAGCAACGTCGGCTTTGGCGCACGCATCAGCACATAGTCCGCCTCGTCGAGTCCATGGGCCAACTGTCCAAACAAGTTTTGCTCGGCGTCTTGCGGCCCCGCAGTAGCCAGCAACCGCTCAAAGCTCGTCAGATAGCAGGTTGGGGCGGCGGCGACGATTCGGTCATCCAGCGCCATGAGATACGCGGTCAGCGTGCCGCCGCCCGAGTTGCCTGTGCAGCCGATCCGTTTCGCGTCGATATCCGGACGGCTCGCCAAATAATCGATCGCGCGCATTCCATCCCAGATCCGGTAGGTGGCTGTGTTCGCGCCCACCAGAATCGAGCTGATGCCGATCAGCGTGTGTTCCTCGACCGGATTGAACTTCGGTCCGCCAGGAATTCCCTTTAACTGGGCGACGCTGGAGGCCCCTCCCTCATAGTCGCCGCCCAGCGGCCGTTTGTCGGCGCCAAACGTCTGGTAGCGTTCGCCTTGTCCGATCGGGTCGTAGCACAGGGCGGCCACGCCGTTGCGGGCAAGCAACATGCTTACCCGCTGATATCCATCGGCCGCTTTCCCGTTGAAGCTGTGTCCGCAGGGGACGATCGCGGCCGGATGTGGACCGGGCGTCAGTGGTAAATACAAATTGCCGGTCACATGATGGCCGGGGCTGCTTTCAAACAGAATTTTTTCCACTCGAAAGCCGTCGCCCGCCAGCGTGCCGACCGTCTCGGCGCGCAAATCGCCACGGCTGGGCAACGGCCCGAGCGTCTCGAGAAAAATTCGCCGGCGCGATTGCTGCCAAGCGGCAATGTCGGCGGGCGTCTTGAGCTTCTCGAAATCCAAGCGACGCTCGGCGAGCGCCCGATTCGCCTGCTGTTGCAACCGCAGATAAAGCGGCGATGGGCGCCGGTCGCCCACAGGCCGCTCGGGAAACACCCGCAGCGCCGACGGTTCGGCCGCTGTCGAACGACTCGGAGCCAACTCCAGGCTGGAACCGACGATCAGAAAACAGAGAATCGCGGCGGCGGGCAGCATTGGCGCGGCGGCGTTGGACAGGGACGAAACGCGGCTGCCGAACATTCGCGGGCCGTGAATAGAACGGGGAACGCGGCGAATCATCTGCGGTTCCAATCGTTAGGGTTTTCCCGAGGCGACGAAACGGTAGCCGGTGTCGCGGAGGGTGAGGAAGTAGCGGGGTTCGGCCGGATTCGGTTCGAACAGCTTCCGCAAGCGGCGAATGAACTGATCAGGCGCCCGAGTGTTGATATGCCCGGGCATATTCCAGACTTTTTCCAACAGCTCGTTTCGTGGAATGACGCGGCCTTCGTTTTCAATGAAGTACCGCAGCAGCTTCATTTCCAGCGAGGTAAGTTGCACGGCATGGCCTTCGACCCGGACCTCGTATGTCTGGAAATTCACGTCGACGCTCGCGAAGTGGAACAGTTCCACGCGCGGCGACAGGGGCGAAACAGCCGTGTCCGGCGAACCGCCGGCGGAGGAACCGCCCGCCGAGTTGGCGCCCGGTGCGAAGCCGCCAGCCGAGAAGCCGCCAGCCGAGAAGCCGCCAGCCGAG
>JBJTOW010000597.1:0-2938 GCA_046074805.1 Planctomycetota bacterium
TGCGATCCTCGGCGGTGAACGCGTCGCGTCGTCCCGCCGCCCGCTGCACGGCGTCCTCGACGGCGTTCCGCGCGAGCGTGCTCTCTTTTCGGGAAAAGTCGTAAAGGTAGACGAACGGCCGCTCTGCCGCCCCACCGACGCCCGCGATCACCACCACGTCGGTCTTTCCACCCCGCAAACGCCGGCGCGCGGCGGGCTCATCCCCCCGAGTCACCACAAATCGCGGCTCGCGAGTGAGCGCCGCCAACGGGCCGGTCTCAACTTGCGCACCCGCGGGCGATGCCTGGACCACATCGACGCGAATCTGTTCCACCGGCTGGTTCCGGAACGCGATTCCCAACGCCGTGGCCATCAACAGCGGGAAGCCGTACACCCAAAACAACGCCTCGGGCTCGCGAATGAACTCGCGGATCCGCGCTAGCGTCAACTGCGCAAACGGGGAAGACATACAGAAGCCTATTCGCGTATGGGCGGTTCCGCGTCGTTTAACGCGTGGCCCGCCACCTTGATGAACACGTCTTCGAGGCTGGCGTGTCGAGTCGTCAGGCCCGCCAATTGAAAGCCCAACGACGGTAGCCGCGCCAGCAACGCGGGAACCGCCAGATGCGGTTCCGTGACCGAAAGGGCGATCCGCTCGCCGTCGTCGCGGGCCCCTGTTACCGACGGCAGGGCGAGCAGTGCTTCGAGCGGTGGCCGCGGGCCCGCAGTGGCCGTTTTGCTACCTGTCGCGCTGCCTGTCGCGGTGCCTGTCGCGCTGCCTGTCACGCTGCCTGTCGCGGCGACATTCCACTGAAACTCGACGACATGTTCGCCGCCCAGCGACGCGATCAAGCCGCGGGGCGTGTCGCAGGCGATGACGCGGCCGCGGTCGACAATCGCCACGCGATCGCAAAGCCGCTCGGCTTCCTCCAGGTAATGCGTGGTCAGAAGCACGGTGCGTCGCGAGTCGCGGAATTGCTGGATCACGGCCCATAGCTCGCGGCGGGAACGTGGATCGAGGCCGGTCGTAGGTTCGTCCAAAAACAGCAGTTCGGGATCGCCGACCAAGGCGCAGGCGACCGCCAGCCGTTGCTTTTGTCCGCCGGACAACTTCCCCACGCGGGCGTCCGCTTTTTCACCCAACGACAACTGGTCGATCAGCTCATCGGGATCGCGGCCCTGGCGATAGAAGCTGCGGAACAGCCGCAAGGTCTCGCGGAGGGTCAGCTTTTCGGACAGCCGCGTTTCCTGCAGCGAGATCCCGATACGTTGGCGGATCGCGTCGCCATCGCGGTCCCATCGCATGCCCAGGATTTCAACGTCGCCGCTGGTGGCGTCGAGCAACCCCTCGAGGATTTCGATGGTGGTCGTTTTCCCCGCGCCGTTCGGCCCCAACAAGCCGAAGCATTCGCCGCGTTCAACTCGCAAATCTATGCCGCGAACCGCCTCGACCGGCGGCTTCGACGGATAGGTTTTCCGCAGATCGCGGACGCGGATCGCATCGCTCACGCCAACACCGCCTGGACCACATCGCCATAGACATCGGTCAGGCGGAAATCGCGGCCCGCGTGGCGATAGGTCAGTCGTGTGTGGTCGAACCCCAGCAGATGTAACAGAGTCGCGTGCAGGTCATGAACATGAACCGGGTTCTCGACGGCCCGATAGCCGAAGTCGTCGGTTGCGCCATACGCCATCCCGCCCTTCACGCCGCCGCCGGCGAGCCAAACCGTGAACCCCCAGTGATTGTGGTCGCGGCCTCCACCCGGCTTGCCGTTCACCAGTTCCACCGCCGGCGTCCGGCCAAATTCGCCGCCGCACACCACGATCGTCTCGTCGAACAGACCGCGTTGCTTTAGATCGGTGAGCAACGCGGCGATCGCGCCATCGACCTGCTGGGCCAACTGGCGATGGCCTTTTTCCAGATCGTTATGGCTGTCCCAGGGCTGCACATCGCCATGGTAGCACTGGACGACGCGAACGCCGCGTTCAATGAGCCGCCGGGCGATCAGCAATTGCCGCCCTTGCAAGCTGTCGCCGTACGCCTCCAAGACATGTTTGGGCTCGCGTTCCAAATCGAACGCCTCGGTCGCTTCGGCTTGCATCCGGAACGCCAGTTCGAACGCCTCGATCCGCGCCTCCAACTCGGGCTCGTCCCGCCGTCCCGCCCCATGACGGCGGTTCATCCGCTGCAGCAAATCGAGCTGCCGGCGCTGTTCGTCTTTCCCAAGCAGGGGATTGGCGACGTTCTCGACAAGCTCGTCCACCTTGCGTTTGCGAGTGTCCAAATGCGTCCCCTGGTAAATGCCCGGTAGAAACGCCGCACGCCAGTTGGAAACGTCCGCCACCGGCAAGCCCGGACACATCGCGACGAATCCCGGCAGGTTTTGATTCTCGGACCCGAGCCCGTATGTCAGCCATGCTCCGAGGCTGGGACGCGACAGCCGCTCATCGCCGCAGTTCATCAACCGCATCGATTGTTCGTGATTGGGCGTGTTCGCATGCATCGACCGGATGAAACAGATGTCGTCCACGTGGGCCGCCATGCGAGCGAAAATCTCGCTCACTTCCAGCCCGCTCTCGCCGTAGCGGGCGAATTTGAAAGGCGACGGCAAGGCGGCCCCGGTTTGACGTTCGGTTGTCAAATTACCGGCGGGCAACGGTTGGCCCGCGTACTTCGACAACGCCGGTTTGGGATCGAACGTGTCCACCTGCGACGGACCGCCATTGAGGTAGATATGAATCAACCGCTTCGCCTTCGCGGGGAAATGGGCCGGCCGCGGAGCCAACGGCGACCGCGCTGGCGTGGACGACGACTGTCCGCCACGTTGGCCACTGAGCGGCTCACCCGCCGGGACGGAGCCGTCGCCTGAACTTGTGCGGCCGCCGCCTGGAGCCGAGGCGCCGCCCGAACTCGAGCGGCCGCCAGCGGCACGCTCATCGGCTTGCTCATCGGCTTGCA
>JBJTOW010000598.1:0-3028 GCA_046074805.1 Planctomycetota bacterium
CGCTTCGGGCCATGGGCTGTTCTCGGCGAACTGCCGCGCGTCGGCCACTTCGGCCGCGATTTGGGCGTCGATGTCGTCTAATTGAGCGGCCGTGGCTTGGCCGGCGGCGATCAGATGGGCCCGCAATCGCTGGATGGGGCAGCGGCCCTTCCACTCTTCCACTTCCTCGCGGGTGCGATACGTGAAATCGCCCATCCCTTCCGCATGAGCGCGAGTGCGGTACGTGAGGCATTCCACCAGCGTTGGACCGCCGCCACTGCGGGCCCGCGCGACCGCCTCGCCAAAGACGCGAGTCAGAAGCATGGCGTCATTGCCGTCGACTTCCAGCCCGACCATTCCGTAATTCGCGCCGCGGGCCCCGATGCTGCGGCCGCCGCCCGAGTAAGTGTAGGGAACCTCGGTGGCGAATTGATTGTTTTCGCACACGAAGATCACTGGCAGTCCCCAGATTCCCGCCAAGTTCAGGCCTTCATGGAAGGCTCCGTTGTTGGCTGCCCCGTCGCCAAAGAACGCGACCGCGACACGGTCGGAGCGGAGCAGCTTGAATGAGTAGCCGGCTCCTGCCGCTTGCAGAATGCATGGACCAACAATTCCGCTCGTTCCCATCACGCCGATTTCCGGCTGGAACAGATGCATGCTCCCGCCCCGGCCATGCGAACAGCCCGTCGCTCGTCCAAAGAGCTCGGCCATCAAATGTCGTGGCTCCATCCCTTTCGCCAAGGCGTGCCCGTGCCCTCGATGCGTGCTGAAGACAACATCGTCGAACCGCAGATGTGCGGCGATCGAGGAGGCGATCGCCTCCTGGCCCACGTACGTATGACATGCTCCGTGGATCAAGCCGCGTTGGTGGCACCGCGCAAGCTCTTCCTCGGTTTGCCGAATCCGCGTCATCGCGCGATAGACGTCTAACAACGTGGAGCTCCTCTTAAGTTGTGTTCTTTACAGCGGTCGGTTGTCGGTTGATGTGGGGTCACTGGTCACTGGTCATTGGCAACTCGCAACTCGCAACCGACAACTAACCGCCCAATTGCGTTGTGGCTTCGGCGAGCGACTGGCAGTGGCGCGACGCGACGAGCGCGGCGGCCAACAATCCCCGCAGTGTGTCTTCGGTCTCCGGACAAACTCGGCAGTCGCCCGGGATCGACTGCCGGACGAGCCGTCGGAGGATGGAGAGATTTTGCGCCAATCCGCCGGAGAAAACGAGTCGACTCCAGTTTCGCGTTGGCGAAATACGGTCGGCCAGCATGGCGTAGTTGCGGGCCATGGCGCGAAACGCCGCCAAAAACAGGGGACCGACAGCGAGGTTTTCGGTGGTGATCTGGGTAATCGAGCCGTGATTTCCCAGCGGTCCCTCGAAGAAAGACAGGTCGACGCTCAGAGTGGACGGGGCCGTCGGCTGGATGGAACGCGAAGGCTGTGGCGGATGAGCTGGCGGGGACGGTTGAACGGTGGGCTGACTCAGTTCCCGCGACTCGGCCGCTTCCGCCGCGGCGGCGATGTAGAGCCAGGGGTCGGCTAGCGTTTGGCCTTGGGCGCGGGCCAGTTCGCTGAGCAGATCGACGATCACATTGAGGGAACGGCCGGCGGGAATGTGGGTGATCGTGTTCAGAAACCGGTGGTCGAGGTAGGGACGGGTTTGGTATGCGCCGGCGAGCAGCGTGTTGGTCAACTGGCTGACTTGCGAACCGGTGCTGATGTTGATCGAAAGCTCGCCCGGTTCGAGCAGAATGCCGGCGAGGGCGCACGCGTGATCGCCCAGCGCCGGGTAGCACGGGAGCGAGCGGCCCTCGACGAGCCACTGGCCGACTGGCGTGGTCAGCTCGACCATTGTGGGCCAGGCGAGTTGATCTAGCCCCAGGCGTTCGATCGACGGAAAGTCCCATTGGCGGGTTGCGACCGCGACCGATCCGCAGGCTGCGGTGGGGTGGGCGAGCGGCTGGGCGCGGCAGAGGCGCGCTAGCACGAAATCGCCGATGGATAGCGGCGCGAGTCGGGCGGCGGGGCGTTCGCCACGGGTGCTTAGCCAGTCGAGGAGGCTGAGCATGTAGCCGGGTTTCAAGTCCTGGCCGAGAGCGGCGAGCCGCTGGTCGCCGAGTCGTTCCCGCAGACGCGCGAACGACTGGCCTTCGCCCACCGTGCGTTGATCGCGCCAGGAAATGTAGTGCGAATGCGGCTGTCCGTCGGCGTCGGCGAGCACAAGTCCGCCCATTTGCGTGCTCGCGACCACACCGGCGCAATGCGGGCTTTGGTCGAGCAATTGGCGGAGCAGGCGTTCCGCGGCGGCCACGATTTCGTCGGCCGGAATCTCGAAATGCCCGGCGGCATGGCTGCTGACCGGATCGGGGAACGGCGTGCGAGTGACCGATCGGACTTGGCGGGTGTTCAAGTCGAGCACGGCGCCTTTGAGGAAAGACGAGCCGATGTCGATGGCGAGGAATTCCATGGCGAGCGGTCTCCAGGCGGGCTGCGGCGGGCCGCAGGGCGGCCGCCGGTGTTATAATCCAAATCCCGCCGCTTCCGAGCGTCGACGCGGCGCGGTCTGGCAATTCCCTACCTCTGGAACGATTGACGATACGGCGATGGGCAATACCCCGAACTCACCTCGCACCATGGTCCGCAAGATCTGGGACGAGCATGTGGTGCATACCGAACCGGGCCAGCAGACGATTCTCTATATCGACCTGCAGCTGGTGCATGAAGTGACAAGTCCGCAGGCGTTCGAAGGGCTGCGATTGGCCGGCCGCAAGGTGCGGCGTCCGGAACGCACGATCGCGACGCCCGACCACAATATTCCGACCACGGATCGGGCCCTGCCGATCGCTGATCCGATCTCCCGGCAACAAGTGGAGACGCTGCGGCAGAACTGCCGCGAATTCGGCATTCGCTTGTACGATCTGAACGATTCCAAGCAGGGAATTGTCCATATCATCGGCCCGGAAATGGGATACACGCAGCCGGGCATGACGATTGTCTGCGGCGATAGCCATACGGCGACCCACGGCGCGTTCGGCGCCTTGGCGTTCGGCAT
>JBJTOW010000599.1:0-3156 GCA_046074805.1 Planctomycetota bacterium
TCCCGAGCCGCGCCGCATAATGTGGCCGAGGTGAGCCCCATCGAACGATGGGCTTTTTTGTTACTTAATGCCGACCGAATCGACGCCGACGAACTACGTCGCCTTCTACCAGAACCCGAATTCCACGATGCCCTGGGAGTATTGGAAATGATCACGCAATCGCCCGACACGCGAGAACTCTATGAGGCTCGTTTGAAGGTCAAACGCGATGAAGAAGCCCGACTGGATTACGCGCGAACCGAGGGCATCGCCGAGGGACGCGCTGAGGGACGCGTTGAGGGACGCGTTGAGGGACGCGCCGAGGGACGCGTTGAGGGACGAGCCGAGGGACGCGTTGAGGGACGCGTTGAGGGACGCGTTGAGGGTGAACAGATCGGCTTGGCTCGGGGCGAGAAAATCGGCCAAATTCGCCTGCTCGAACGGCTTCTTCGACAGTCGCCGACCGACGACGCCGAACTGGCGAAGGCCAGCCTGCAGGACTTAGCCAAGCGGCTCGACGATCTCGAGAAGCTGCCACGTAAGTCCGACGGGTGATGTCCCGGGACCCGCCATCCGATGTCCGACGCCGAAGGCTGCCCGCGGAAGCTTAGCCGAGTGCTCGGCGGAGGTTAAGCTCCTGACGGACTTGCATGGCGGACTCAAAACGGATCGCATCCATGCCAACCGCCTCTGCGTTGGCGACATTGTCGGCACGGTCATCCACAAAAAAGATTGACGTAGCGGGTACCCGGGCCAGTTCAGCGGCTTGTTCGTAGATGCGCGGCATCGGCTTCAGCGACTTCAATTCGAAACTTAACGCGAACACCTCAAAGTGCGGCCAAAGCTCGTTGTATCGCGTTGGGTACACGAACCGCCAATGGGCCACGTTGGTGTTCGAGAGCAAGCCGAGGCGATGACCGGCCGCGCGAAGCTCGGCCAAGATCGCGGCCATCCCTGGCTTGACGGTAAACATGTCGCTGCAGGCGAGCATCAAAGCGTCAAGCGACACTTTCGTTCCGGTCCGCGATTCGAATTCCAAGTGGAATTCTTCGGTTGTTAACTCGCCCCCTTCATAGCGCAATTCCAATCCGCTACGGAAGATAGTTTGCCGCACGACCTCTGGAGCGAGTCCCGTGATTTCGGCCACATTGCGGCAAGCGATCGCATGGTCGAAATCGAGCAACACGTTACCGAGATCGAAGTAGAAAAAAGCCGGACATGGCACGGGCACGGGATCGGACTTGACCGAGTTCGCCATCAAAAACTCTCCAAAGAGGATTCAGTGCAGATTGTTGTACCATGCCACGGGGGACCATCGCGCGGCTACAATTCGGCGACGTTCGGATCTTGGAGCATCCGGCGAGGCCATGATTCACGGGGAGGTTCGGGCGATGCGGGTGTTTTTTGCGAACTATCGGATTCTGGGACGATCGCTGACACTGGCGACCGCTGGCTGGGCCGCGACACTTGGATGGACCGTCTTCGGGTCCGCTCCAGCGGTTGCCGCCGATGCTCAGATCGAGTCGGGATTGGCGACGGTGCGAAAGGTCGGGCCTAAGGGCGCCGGACACAAGGAGGCGTTGGCGGCCGTCAAGATGCTGGGAACAGCCCCGGCGGCCGAACTGCCCGCGATCCTTGCCGCCATGGATGGAGCCGATCTGCTGGTCGCCAATTGGCTCCGAGGAGTCGTGGAAACTGTCGCTCAGCGGGAACTGGATGCTGGCGGCAAACTGCCTGTCGCGGCGCTCGAGCAATTCCTCTCCCAAACCACGCATTCGCCCCGCGGCCGCCGATTAGCCTACGAGCTGATCGCCAAGGTCGACGACCAAGCGGAATCGCGTCTCATTCCCGGACTGATCAACGATCCAAGCCTTGAACTGCGGAGAGACGCGGTCGCCTTGGCGCTGCGTCGTGGCGAGTCCCTTGGCGCCGAAACGGCGGACGCCAAAGCCGGAGCCGCGAAAGCCTTCCGCGAAGCATTCACGCACGCTCGCGATCTCGATCAAATCAAGGCTGCCGCCGCGAAACTTAAAGGCTTGGGCGAGACGGTCGACCTTCCCGAACATTTTGGCTTTCTCATGAAATGGAAGGTCGTCGGGCCGTTTGAAAACGCCGGCGGCGGTGGCTTCGATGTCGCTTACCCGCCGGAACGCGAAGTCTCGCTCGCCGCCGAGTACGACGGCAAGAAAGAAAAGGTCAAATGGGCCGATGTTTCGACGGCGGATGACTACGGTGTCTTAGACCTGAATAAACTAGTCGGGCCACACAAAGGCGCCATCGCTTACGCCTACGCCGAATTCACCTCTCCACGCGAAACGGCCGCCGAACTTCGGCTCGGTAGCGTCAATGCGAACAAGATTTGGCTCAACGGCGAGCTGCTCGCGACCAACGCTGTCTACCATTCGGGCAGCGCTGTTGATCAGTATGTCGGAGCCGGGAAACTCAAGGCGGGCAAGAACATCATTTTGCTCAAGATCGCACAGAACGAACAAACCGAATCGTGGGCGCAAGATTGGAAGTTCCAACTGCGGGTCTGCGACGCGATCGGCACCCCTATCCGCTAACCGACCTACAACGCCATACCTTTGCTAAGGACAACTCTTATGAAATCGTCCCATAACGGCGGCATTGCCAAAAACCGCATCGCACTAAAGCCTCGCATGGCACAGGGGCCAACTGGCGACCGGACTTTGTCGCCGACAAAATTCCTCGCCGGGTTCGCCCTCGCGGTCGGCCTCACGGCGGGAACCGAATTCACAGATCCTGTGGCGAACGCCGCGGACTGGGCGCAATTCCGCGGGCCAGCCGGGACAAGCGTCGCGGCGGATGCCAAATTGCCGACGAGCTTCAACGTCGCCGACAATCAAAACGTGGCCTGGCGGGCCGATTTGCCCGGACGCGGCCCCTCCAGCCCTATTGTCGTCGCGGACCGTGTAGTCGTCACGTGCTCGGATGGCCCGCTCCAAGAGAAGTTGATCGTGGCTTGCTTCGATGCCAAGTCGGGCAAGAGTCTCTGGCGACGCCAGTTCTGGGCGACTGGCCGCACCTATTCGCACCCGGATAGCGCCAACGCAGCCCCAACCCCAGCTAGCGACGGCAAGCGAATCTTCGCATTCTACTCATCCAACGACATGGTCTGTTTGGATCTAGACGGGAACTTGCAATGGTTCCGCGGGC
>JBJTOW010000600.1:0-5579 GCA_046074805.1 Planctomycetota bacterium
TGCTTGTTTAATGCGCTTATAGTTATAAACGTGGGTGTCTGCTATTTTATGTAATTATTGTTAAATGTGCGTAATGTTAAATGATCGACTTCCTGGATATCGTTTTCCGCTTGGAGAAGGGTTTCGGAATCAAGATCTCTACAGCTGAATTATCCGCTGACGACATTCTCACCAACCCGGCCTACGTCAAGGAAGGTCGCGTCACCGCTGACGGTTTGGCCGCGTTGAAGGCCCGTATGCCGTTCGCCGACCTGACAAAGTTCGCCGAAAACCCACAAGTTCAGAACTTTGGCAACCGCCTAACTGTCAACGACTTGTGCAACTTCGTGGCCAACAAAGTCGGTGCCTAAGGCGATTCGTAGACAGCGGCCTGAATGACGGTCCCGCCGCCCCGTTGCGGGTGGTGGACGTTTGAGTGCTTCTTCCCGCTTGACTCTTCGGTTAGGGAACCCCGGTTCATGCGTTGGTTTTGGATCGATCGCTTTGTCGAATTCCATCACGGCACGAAGGCCGTGGCGGTCAAGGCGGTCAATTTCGGCTCGGACGCACTCACCGATGAACTCCCAGGCTTCCCCATCCTGCCCAATTCGTTGATTGTCGAAGGCATCGCTCAAACGGGCGGGCTGTTGATTGGCGAGTTTCGTGGTTTTCGCGAGCGGGTGGTGTTGGCGAAGATTGTGAAGGCCGAGTTCCATTTTCCGGCGACGCCGGGGATGGTGTTATCGTACACCGCGACCGTTCAAGATATCCGGACGGATGGCGCTTATTGTCTTGGTCGGAGTATGATGGGCGAGCGGGTGCAGGCGGAAGTGGAATTGATGTTCGCGCATCTGGATGAGCGGAACCAGCGCGCGTTGTTTGAACCGGCCGAGTTTCTGCGATTGCTGCGAATGTTGCGACTGTTTGAAGTCGGCCAGAAAGAGGACGGCTCGCCGATCGACATCCCCGAGCATCTACTGGAAGCGGAACGGCGTCTGCTCGAAACGACTTAAAAACGCGTGGAAAACGCGGACGCGACGGCACGTTTTTTGGAGAGTTGGCGATGAGACGGCGTGTGGTGGTCACCGGGGTCGGCTGCATCAACCCGATGGGCAACGACGTCGAGACGATGTGGAGCGGTTTGAAGGAGAGTCGATCCGGGGTCGGCTACATTTCGCTCATTGACGCGTCCAAAATGCCGACTCGGATCGCTGCCGAGATTCGCCAGTGGCCGATGGCCGAGTTTGGGCCGGATCCCACGCCTTGGTTGAAACGCGGGCGGCACTCGCGATTTGCCGCCGGCGCCGCCGTTCAAGCGGTCCGGGACTCGGGAATTCTCGACAGCCATCTCGACCCCACGCGGCTTGGCGTGTACCTGGGGGCGGGCGAGGGCAACCAGGATTTCACGTCGTTTTCGCGGATGATCGTGGCGGGCATTCAGGGCGGCGAACTCAACCTGTCCAAATTCATCCAATGTGGCCTCGAAACGCTCGACCCGATGGTCGAAATGGAGCAGGAGCCGCATTTGCCGGCGGGGATCATCGCGGCGATGTTCAACGCCCAGGGGCCGAATTTCAACTGCTTGACGGCCTGCGCCGCGAGCAGCCAAGCGGTGGGCGAAGCGACTGAGATTATCCGCCGTGGCGACGCCGACGCGATGCTGTCCGGCGGGGCCCACAGCATGATCCATCCCCTGGGAGTCACTGGCTTCAATCTGTTGACCGCGTTGTCGACGAGCAACGATGAGCCGACGAAGGCTTCACGTCCATTCGACCGCTTGCGGGATGGGTTCGTCTTGGGCGAAGGCGCCGCGATCGTCGTGCTGGAAGAACTGGAGCACGCTCGGCGAAGAGGCGCTCGGATTTACGGCGAGGTTCTCGGATACGGTTCGACTGCGGACGCATACCGGATTACGGACATTCATCCCGAGGGGCGTGGGGCGATTGGCTGCATGCGGATGGCGCTCCGCGACGCCCAGGTCGATCCGTCGGCGGTCAATTATGTGAACGCGCACGGCACGAGCACATCGGTCAACGATCGAGTCGAGACGGTGGCCTGCAAGGCTGTGTTCGGCGAGCGGGCGAAAGACACGCCCGTCTCGAGCACAAAGAGCATGATGGGCCACCTGATCGCAGCGGCCGGTGTGACCGAGATGATCGTCTGTCTCATGGCGATTCGCGACAATGTCTTGCCGCCCACGATCAACTACGAGAATCCCGACCCCGAGTGCGATTTGGATTACATTCCCAATGTCGCTCGCGAGACGCGATGCGACGTGGCGCTAAACAACAGTTTCGGTTTTGGCGGCCAGAACATCACCTTGGCCATCGGCCGTTTCCGCGACTAACCTGCCGCGACTAACCTGCCGCGACCAGCATACCGCGAGGCAAGCTAGTCGCTGGTGCGGCATGGCGAACCGCGCGGTTGGGGGGTGGACTCGCCAAAATCATTCGCGGGTTAAGGTCCGATGCTCGGCGGACTGTTGGTCAGGAAGTCCCTCGGTCCGCGTAGAGTGTAGTACGGGTAGGCGACGGCGGCGGCGGCGGGGCCTGGATCGGCGGCTGCCCCTTCCTGGTTGTAGCCGCGGGCATACCGGCCCGACACGAGTCCATCCGCCATGCGGCCGCCTCCTCCGCCCATCCGTTGGCAGGTTGGGCAATGGTGCTGGCGCCGTTGCATCACAGGTCCTTGGCAGCCTGTCGCCATGGCCAACGCCATCGGCAATAGGATCAAAAGGAACGCATATCGTTTCATGGTTTCATGCCTTGTGCGTGTAAGCTTGAGCGAATCATCAATCTTGATCGGCCGCGCCATCCGGAAAAATTGAACGAATCGTTTTCACCGTCAGGATCGCGCTATGGCGAATTCGAGTCCGTTCCCCAACCCACTGCGGGATGACGAGCCGCCCGCTCCACCGTCCCGTAACACACCGTCTTCGCGTGGCGCGCCGCCGTCCCGTAACGCACCGACCTCGCATGGCGCGACGCCTGCCGCCGATCGGGCTCGCGATACGTCGCCGATCGAGTTTGCGCCACGGAACCAGTCGCCCGCTTTCCCCATTCGGTTCTCGCTCGGCAGCTTGTTCGCGGCGATGTTCCTCGCGTCGATCGTCGCCGCCGGCGCGTCGTATTACGTGCGGTTTCTACGTGGCAACGAGTCGGCCAAATTCGCCTTCACCTTGTTCACATTGGCCTCGCCCGTACTGCTGATGATTTTGGTCAGCTTGGTGGCGAGCTTCCTTCCCAAAGGACGGCGCCGACGCTGAATCGCTAAAAGTCCATGCTTGGGGTGATTGCGATCCGAGTTTCCCATCGAGTAGTTTCCCGTACCGATCCCGCTTCTCAGTCGACTCGTCGGAACTTTCGGTTGATTTTCCACGTCCGTTCCGCCGCAGGCTCATCGCCACATCGCGTTGGTAGGTGTGGGGAGTCGAATAAAGCGACACATTGTTTGGGGCCCGGCATGCCAATGCGAAAGATTTTTCGAACAGGCTTCACGCTCGTCGAGTTGCTTGTCGTCGTCGCGATTATCGGCGTGTTGGTTGGGCTCTTGCTGCCGGCGGTTCAGGCAGCGCGTGAGGCGGGCCGCCGAACGCAATGCGCGAACAACCTCCGGCAAATTGGTCTAGCGCTCCAAAATTACCACGGTAAACACAGCAGTTTCCCCGCCGGCTATGTGACGGGCATCGACAGCCAGTTCAATGAGACAGGCCCCGGCTGGGGATGGGGCGCGATGATTTTGAGCGAACTCGAGCAATCTGCGGTTGCGGGTGGAATCACATTCACGCAACCGATCGAGCATCCCGCGAACTCATCTGCCAGGGTCGCGCGTCTGAATACATTTCTCTGTCCTTCGGACACGATTGTTTCGCCGTGGCAGGCGGTGACTCGCGATTCGATGGGAAGACCGGTGACAACGATTTGCCAACTTGCCGCCGCCAACTACACCGGGGTTTTCGGCATTCGCGAACCCGTTGGAGATGGTGATGGCGTGTTCTTCCGAAACTCCAGCATCGGTCTCAAGGACATTTCCGACGGCACATCGTCGACGCTGATGGTTGGCGAGCGGTCTCAGCGATGGGGAGAGGCGACTTGGGTCGGCGCGGTCACCAAGGCGCAACTTTTTCCACCCCCAGGATCGCCAGCGTTGCCGTTTTCGGAAACCGCACCGAGCATGGTGCTTGGGCACACCTTCGAGGGCCCACCCAATGGACGCGATCTGGAACTCAACAATTTCTCCAGTCGACATTCCGGCGGGGCTTTTTTCGCCTTTGCGGACGGCCATGTTCAGTTCATTACCAGTACCCTGGACAAGTTGACCTACCGAGCATTGTCAACGCGTGCGGGCGGGGAAGTTTTTGGAGCATTCTAATGCGATTGGTGTTGGTGTCGATAGTGCTGCTGGGGATGATTGGCTGTGGTGGCGAGCCCATGGCGGAACTAGTCCCGATCGAGAAAGTTCCGGAAAACACCCTGAAAAAGGCGCAAGAAGCTTTACCGGATGTCAAATTCGAAAACGCCGTGAGGCGAAGCGACGGCCGACTTGAGGTGCGCGGAAAGGATTCCAAGGGCATCGTGCGGGATGTTGACGTCTCGGCGGCGGGAGAGGTGATCGAAATCGAATGATCACAGTCGGAAAACCATACCGGGAACACGTCGAGCGCTGGCGATAAATCGCGTGGCAGTCGTCGCACAGACGCTCGCTGCGACCAGTGAAAGTATGTTTTGACGAGCCGGTTCGACTTCTGTTCTCAAATCCTCAAACTTCGCCCGTAAACTCAGATTGACGCGTTTACGCGAAGTTGCGACTCTACGCCGATTACGGACTTTTCACACGCCGGGATTAGGCCGGGTGGAGGCGCAAGGATGCACGCCGGGATCGCTTCGTTTATTGGGCTGCTATGCCTTCAATTGCCGGCGGTCGACCCTACCGCCGTGCGGATTGATGCGACCACGTCGCGCCCCGCCGCCAGTGTCGCGCCGATGCCCTCGCCTCGATTCATACCAGCCGCCATTCCCAAGGAAGCGGCGTCATCGCCTCCAGCAAAATCGTCCCCGTTTTCGCCCGCCGATACGCCCCTGCGTCGATCGAGTTCCACGGGCGCTCGTGGCAGCGTGACCCACAATGCGATCGAGACGCGTTGGGAAGCGCCCGTCACAAAAGCCTCGCGGTCGCGTTCATCAGTCCCGCCCGCTAACTCCACGCCGGGTGGCGTTCGACTCGACAACCCTTTTCCCGCCTCCACCCGCCAGACCTCACGGGCCGACATTCCATCCAACGACGAAAGTCCCGTGGACGCGGCCTCGGAAATTGCAGGTAACGGTGCAATCTCGCTACCAGACGAAACTGCTGTCGAGGTGCCTCGGACGGAGGAATCTCCGGTCGATATCGCGACCGTGGAAACCGCGCCAGCCGACAACGCGCCAGCCGACAGCATGTCACCCGACAACGCGTCCGTAGACACCGCGCAAGCCGACAACGTGCCAGTAGACACCGTGCAGGCTGACAACTTGCAGGCTGACACCGTGCAAGTCGACACAACGCAAGGCGACACCGTGCCGGCTGACACCGTGCCGGCTGACACCGTGACAGAAGACACC
>JBJTOW010000601.1:0-7352 GCA_046074805.1 Planctomycetota bacterium
ACTTGAACGCCACCGAACACGTTGGCCGTCGCCGGAGAAAACTGGGACGTTTATGGCGAACGGTTGGCCGTTACAATGCGGCTTCTAGCGCGGCGGCGTAATGGCGTCTTCGGAGATAGCGAGGCGAGGCAGCCGCCGTCGATTTAGAAAACTTACCGAATTTCCAAAACCTTCCATCCCACCAGCCTCCGCGTCCGCCTCTCTTGTGACTCAATCCACCCCCTTCCAACCCGGAGTCCCTCGTATGAGCTCATCGGCATCGTTCCCGTCGCGTCGTCGGTTTTTGCGGTTTTCAGCGGTGGCCGCGGGGTTGTCGGCCGTGTCGTGGTCGCGGGTTTACGGGGCGAATAGCCGGCTGCGAGTGGCCTCCATCGGGACGGGTGGAAAGGGTTGGTCCGATCTGACAGCGACGGCGGCCTGTCCCAAAGTCGATGTGGTCGCGTTATGCGATATCGACGAATCGAAAGAGCATCTCGGACGGGCGGCGGAGAAGTTCCCGCAGGCCAAAACCTACGTTGACTGGCGACGGTTGCTCGACGACGCGAAAAGCTTCGATGCGGCGATCGTGTCGACGCCGGATCACATGCATGCGCCGATCGCGTTGCCGACCATGCAGCTCGGCAAGCACGTTCAATGCCAGAAGCCGCTGACACACACCGTCTTCGAGGCGCGGCAGATGCGGTTGGCGGCGAAGAAATACAACCTGGTGACGCAGATGGGGAACCAGATCCAGTCGCATCCGGCGTATCGCACGGCTGTGCGGCTGGTCCACAGCGGCGCGATCGGCAAGGTTCGCGAGGTCCATTCGTGGCAAAGCGGCGCGATGGGTTGGATCCTGGCGGACGACCGGCCAGCCGGCAGCGAAACACCGCCCGCGACCGTGCATTGGGATGAATGGCTGGGGGTGGCGCCGACTCGGCCCTATCTGCCGAAGCTGTATCACTCGTTCAACTGGCGGGCGTGGCAGGATTTTTCCAACGGACAGCTCGGCGATTTTGGCTGCCACATCCTCGATCCGGTCTTCATGGCATTGAAGCTAACAGCGCCGCGGACGATTCGCGCCGAGGCCCCGCCGCTGAATCGCGAGGTTTGGAACAAGTATTCGACTGTGGCTTACGAGTTTCCGGGGACCGAGTTCACGGCGGGTCCGAGCGTGAAAGTCACGTGGTATGACGGCGCCGGACGGTTCCCGCCCAAGGCGGCTCTTGGTCTTCCCGAAAAGACCGCGTTGCCAGGATCGGGCTCGGTGCTCATCGGCGAAAAAGGCTCGTTGCTGATCCCGCACGTCGCCATGCCGAAGCTCTTCCCAGAGGAAAAATTCGCCGATTTCGCGATCGTCCCCGAGCCGGCTCGGGATCACTATGTTTCCTGGGCGCTCGCTTGTTTGGGCGAAGACAAGGCGACGTCGCATTTTGATTACTCCGGCCCGTTGACCGAGACGGTACTCCTGGGCACGGTGGCGATTCGCAACCCGGGCGCGACGCTGGCCTGGAACGCGGAAAAGATGGAAATCGGCGGTGCCGCCAGCGCTCAGGGAATGCTCACAAAGCCGTACCGTTCGGGCTGGGAACCGAAATGGGGTTAGTGGGCATGACGCGACTTTCCCGGGCAAGATCCACTGTTGTCTTTCAACGCGCGACCGACTTCCCGGTCCGTCGCAACGCTTGCCGCTTCTGTATTCCGAATCGCGAATGATGTAGCCTAACCGTCCTTCCGGCGGTCGTTGGCACCGCCTTGCCTTCCCACCTCTCCTTCCAGCGGACCTACCATGTCAATCAGCTTGCGATTCGCTTCTGGCGGCGCGAACGGCCTGCGCCGCCGAATGTTCCAACGGATCTTGAAACTCTCCGTGAAGCGGCTGGCCGCGCAGCCGATCGCCGCCTTGCTGGCGGCCGGACTTGTCTCGATCGGAGCCCCGTTCGACGGCGGTGGCTCGATCGGTTCAGCCGTGTCGAGTGGACTGGGTGGTTTTGGCGGACCGGCTGTCGCGCAGGCAGAAAACTGGCCGCAGTGGCGCGGCGCGAAACTCGACGGCATCAGCGGCGAGAAGGGGTTGCCGGTCACGTGGAGCAAAACGGAGAACGTCGCGTGGCGGTTGCCGTTGCCTGGAGCGGCTGGAGCCACGCCAGCCGTGTGGGGCGAACGCATTTTCTTGACCAGTGTCACCGAGGATGGAAAACTGATTGCCATGTGCGTCAGCACCGCCGGCAAAGAGCTCTGGCGGCAGACCATCGCGGAAGGCAACCGAGATGTGCGGGGGGACGAAGGCAATTCGGCGTCGCCTTCCCCGGTGACAGACGGCAAGCATGTCTGGGTCTTCATGGCGAACGGCCCTCTGGCCTGTTTCACCGTCGACGGTCAGGAAGTCTGGAAGTTCAACGTTCAAGAACGCTACGGCAAATTCAACATCGCCTTCGGACTCACCGCCTCGCCGTTGCTCGACGGTGACCGGCTCTTCCTGCAATTGATTCACGGCGAGGGCAATCCGACGACTCGGGAAGCGGTGGTCGTGGCGCTCGACAAGTTAACCGGCAAGGAACTGTGGAAACGCAACCGCGACAGCGACGCTAAGGCGGAATGCGAGCATAGCTATGCATCGCCGGTCATTTACCGCGACGGCAAAGTCGAGTTTCTAGTGACGCACGGGGCCGACTTCGTGGTCGCGCACAGTCTGGAGGACGGCCGCGAACTGTGGCGGTGCGGCGACCTCAATCCCAAGTCCAATTACAACCCGACGCTGCGGTTTGTCGCCTCGCCTGTGGCCGTCCCCGGCCTCATCGTGGTGCCTTCGGCGAAGAACGGCCCCGTCTTCGGCATCAAACCGGATGCGAAAGGCGACATCACGACCGTCGCCGAAGCGTTCGCCTGGCGACGCCCCTCGAACACGCCCGATGTCCCCTCGCCGCTCGTCCACGACGGCCTTGTCTATCTCTGCCGCGAGAACGGCAATTTGATCGTGATGGACGCGAAGACCGGCGAGCAGATTTACGAGAAGCGGACGGTCGCCGACCGCCATCGGGCGTCCCCCGTGTACGCCGACGGCAAGATCTACCTGACCGCTCGCAAGGGAATTGTCACCGTGGTGAAAGCGGGCCGGGACTTCGAGATCCTCGCGTCGAACGACATCGGCGAATCGATTTCCGCGTCGCCCGCGATCGCGAACGGACGGATCTACATCCGCTCGTTCGATGCCCTCTACGCAATTGGCAAGTAGAAGTCGCTTCAGCGAGGCGACGGCACAAAAAGTCGTCGTCAATGCCTTAACTTCCGTACGACGGACTTCCCAGTCCGTCGCGATGCGTGCCTCGCTACAGCACTTCGAAGATCGCTTCGACTTCCACTGCGGCGCCTGTGGGGAGATTCGCGAACCCCAGGGCGCTGCGGGCGTGGAAGCCATCGCCGTCTTTTCCGAAGAGTTGATGCAACAAGTCCGAGCAGCCGTTCACAACCAAATGCTGCTCGGTGAATTCCAGCGTGCTGTTGACGCAGCCGAGCACCTTGAGGACGCGAAGGCCGTCGAGCGTACCGTGGGCGTCATGGACGGACTGGAGGATTTTGACCGCGCAGTCCCGAGCCGCCTGATAGCCTTGCTCGACCGAGACGTTGGCGCCCAGCTTTCCTTTCAAGTCGCTGACATGTCCCGAGGTCATCAACAGGTTGCCCGTGCGCACGCACAGATTGAGATAACCCTTTTCCTTCTTCGGGAAGGCAATTCCCAGTTCCAACGCCTTCTGTTCCGCGCCCATCTATTCGACTCCCGATCGCCTTGAAACTCAAAAACGCCGCGTCCACGACGGGCGGGCGATCACGATAGCCGCCTTCCCAACCGGACGTCAACCGACGGAGTGGCGGCGAACCAAGTTGCGAGCTGGGGCGTAGAACGGGTGGAGAACGGCCTTGTCCTATTGACCGTGGGGCGGTTTGGCCGCCGCTGCGGCTCTTGATGACGCGGGGTGCCTTATGGTCCGGACCCTGGGATTTTTGGAATGGACGGCGTTCATCATCGCCGCCTTCACCGGTTTGGTGCTCTGGTTGTTGCTGACGACGCCCCTGGCGGGCCATGGATAGTGGTTCGTCAAATTGAGGCAGCGGATTTGAAAGAGACCAGCCAAGCGGGCCGCTGACTAGCGAATGTCGCTGGCTGGCGGCGTCTTGGGTAACAGCCAGATCGCCGCCAGACCGCCGGCGAAAATGAGGCTCGTGACGGCGCCGACCTTCGCGTAGTCGCCGCCAAAGTACGACAGACTGCTCAAGTAGCCCGCTCCCAAAACGCCTAACCCCGTGGCGACTCGACCCGTATTGAATGTCACGCCCGAGCCCGTCGACCTGACGGCTGTGGGAAACATCTCCGGCAAGCACAGCGGGAGCCACCCGAAATAAAAGCCGGTGGTGGCTCCCAGCATCAACGCGTACCAGTTGAAATGCGGATGGGTCGGGTGGAGGTTGTTGTATAAGTGCTGGCCAATAAACAGCGACGCCGCGCTATAGAGGAAATAGGAAAAGCGGCGCCCCAGCTTGGCGCTTACCCAGCCGCCAATCGCGCTCGTCACCGCCGCTCCGACCGATCGGTAAACCTGGGTCCACGCCTTCAAGGTCGGATCGGCCTTGGCGCCCACTTGGTCCGCCCATGGCACCAACCAGTTCGTGCATCCCCAACCGCCGAAGAGTGGAATCGCGCCGAGCAAAATACCAAGCAGCGTGAGCCACAACAGCGGCGGCTGGAACACGGCCCGGACCGGGGACACTGGTCCAATCGAAGACACGGGCCGCGCGGGCGATATAGCTCCGGCTGGCGATACGGTTGGGCGGGCCTGAGTCGTGTCGGGGCCTACAGGGCTCGCCACGGTAGTTGCGCCAACCTTCACGTTCGCAACCGAATCCGCTGTGTCCTGCGCTTTGCGGCGAGCGGCCAGCCACTGCGGAGATTCCGGCAGCCACACGAGGCTCGCCGCGCCCAAAAACACCGGCAGGCCGCCCACCAGCATCACCCACCGCCAACTTTCCGGCGTGATCGCGACATAGCAGCCAAGCAGGCCCATCAGCACCAAGCCGACATTCGCCGCCGACCCGATGATGCCCGCCAAAATCGGTTTCGACACGTGCGTCCAGACTTCCACCGCGATCGCGATGCCATTGGGCCACGCGCCACCCACGCCCAGGCAGCCCAGGAACCGCAGCGCGACGAACTGCTCGGGCGTTCGCGCGAACGCCGCCAGCCCGCTGAAAACGGCGTAACAACAAATGCTCAGCGACAACGCTCGAGCCCGACCGGCTCGGTCGCCGATCCAGCCAAACAACAGTCCCCCCGCCGCCGCCCCAAACAAAAAAGTAGCGTTGTAGCGGGCGAACCAGCGGGTCAGCACGGGCTTCGGCGTCGCCGCCCGCTCCATGGTTCCCACTTGCGGGCCCGCCAGGAAGTCAGCGGTCGCCGAGTTGCTCACCAGCGGCGTGATCGACATTTGCACGCCAGCGAACAGCCAGCCTAGGAACGCGACCGATAACACCAGCCAGCGGCCAACGCGGGAGAGTGGCGCGGGCCCAGCGGCGCCCCCGGCGGAGGCGGCGGAACCAGCGGACGCGGAACTAGCGGACGCGGCGGCGGGTGTTGGCGAGTGCGGCGAACTCATCAGCGTGACTCAGGGTTTGGCGAGGTTGAGCGGCGGCGCGGCTTGAGGTGCGGCGCTGGGAAAATCGACACCGACAAGCTGCCCAAGGGTGGCGGCAACTTGGGATTGAGTGGCTTCAATGCCTTCACGCACGCCCAGCGGCGGCACGTCGGGGCCCATCAAGCCAATCCAGATGAATTCGGCGCCTTCGGTCGTCGCGCTATGGTTCGCCCAGTCGCGGCCAAAGCCACGGCCATGGTCGGTCGTCAGCACGAGATTGGTTTTTCCACGGTATTCGGGCAGGCTTTGCAACAGCTCCCAGAACTCGCGGAGGAACCGGTCGGCGCGGCGGGCCGAGTCCAGGTACTGATCGTAGCGGCGCGCGTGCGCCCATTCGTCGGTTTCGCCCAGGCCGATATACAGAACCCGCGGCCGATGTTTCTGGAGATGCTCGCGAGCAGCCGATTGCGCGATCACGTCGTACGCCACGCCGGGCCACAGTCGTGGCAGATCGTTCACCATGGCGTTCACGTGCCGTTGGCCGTCCGTCAACGGTTCATCCCGTAGCGGATTCCACGCGACCTGCACCGGAATGCGGCTGCGTTCGCGATTGAGCACGAATTCAATTACATCCCATGTGGCGAACGCCGCCACGCGGTCGGCGAATCCAGGCTGTCGATGGATGTGTTCCAGCACTGTGAGATTGCGATTGGGAATCTTGTTGTTGCTGTCGATGCCGCTGTCCGCGAACCCAGCAAACATCTCGTTGTAGCCGGGGTAAGAAAACTTGCGGCCGTTGGTCAGGCGCGCGGCCGCTTTACGCGCGGGGTCGCCGAACAACTGTCCGTCTTTCGCCAACACGTTCCAGACAAACGGCAGAAGCGCCTCGCGACGCGCCTCTGGAGTTTCCCGCCAATAGGTTTTGCGGACCGCCGCCACGTCGGCGACACCTCCAAAATCCTTGCTGATCAAACGCTCCTCGGCCCCAGTGAACATCTCCTGCCAGCGGAATCCGTCCCAGGTCACGAACACGAGATTTTCCGCCGCAAACTGATCCTTTGGAGCGATCGGCACTACGACAATCGCAAACAAGCACCAGGCGATGAAGCGGATCGCTGAGACCAGCAGTGAGTTGGCAGGCAGTGAGATGGCAGGCAGTGAGGCGGGAATTGCGTGGAGCGGGCGTCGTTGAGCCATACGGATACCTGGGCTAGGGCGGCAAGAGAGACTTGGCGGGAGCGCAAAAACAAACCCGCCTCGCGGGGCGAGGCGGGCGTGTGTCGGCACAATGTACCCACGGTGTAGGCAGCGAGCGACTCGAAGCCGATCCGGCGGGCACAGGCGGTTACTTCAAGCCCTTGGCCGTGTCGAGGAACTTCTTGACATCTTCGGCGCTGAGCTTCTGATCCTTGCCGTAGCCGGTGCTCTGCGCGACCTTGGACTTGTTCCACAGCATCACGGTGACATCGGCGTTCTTGGCGATTTCATAGTTGTCCGGACCTTCGCTGGTCTGGAAGACGGTCAGCGGCACGTTCTTGCTGATCTTGCCTTCAGCGGCCGCCTTCTTCATCTGCGTCTCGGCGGCGTCCGGGGAGTCCGACAGGTACACGACAAACGCCTTGAGCTGCGTGTCCTTGCTGGTGCCCACAGCTTCATCCAAGCCCTTCACCAAGGCCGAGATGTCATCCGTCATGCGGCGGGTGAACACGGCGACAACCGGCCGATTGCCGTACTGGCAGCGGTAGC
>JBJTOW010000602.1:0-3208 GCA_046074805.1 Planctomycetota bacterium
GACTTCCGTGATGCGTCGATTGCCCTGGGGCTTGGATGACAGCGATTGAGACCATTCGCTGGGTTGCTCAGCGACTATTGGATGTTTGCAATTAGGAATGAAACGAGGCTGATGATGTCGACGGCGGCAGTGACGATCGCGGATGTGATGGCGGCGGTGGCGGACTTTGCTGACCCCGAAACGGGCCGCGGCGCGTTACAGCAAGGTCAGATTTACGACGTTAAGGTTGACGGCGGCGCGATCGCTTTGACCTTGGGTCTGACGACCCATTCGGCTCCGTTGGCGGATGAGACAAGGGTGGCGCTTGCCGATCGAGTTCGGGCTCGGGTGCCAGCGGCCGCGAGCGTCACTGTGTCGTTGTCTCCGTTCTCGCGGCCCGTCTCGCCACTCGGAGAGATTCGCCTGAGCGCCAAGAGCGTGATCGCCGTCGGCTCGGGAAAGGGCGGCGTCGGTAAAAGCACGATGGCGGCGAGTATCGCCTTGGGGCTCAAGCGGGCCGGTTGCCACGTCGGACTCATGGATGCCGACGTCTATGGTCCTAGCATCCCGCACTTGCTTGGCCTACACGGCCGACCGGAGATAGCCAACAACAAGCTTCAGCCGATTTACTCAGACGGTATCCCCGTGATGTCGATGGGCTTTTTGGTGCCGCCCGGCGAAGCGGTTGTTTGGCGCGGTCCGATGCTCCATGGCGCCATCACACAGTTTCTCCGAGATACGGCTTGGGGGGAACTTGACTATCTGATCATCGACATGCCGCCCGGCACCGGCGATATCGCGTTGACGCTGTCGCAAATGTTGCCGCTCACCGGGGCCGTCGTCGTTTGTACGCCGCAAGATGTCGCCTTGCTTGACGCCGTCAAAGCGATCGCCATGTTCCGAAAGGTGAACATTCCGGTGCTTGGCATGGTGGAGAACATGAGCGGCTTTGTTTGCCCGGACAACGGCAAGCGGTACGACATTTTCGGTAGTGGCGGGGCTCGGCGGCGCGCCGAGGAACTGCAAGTCCCGTTCCTAGGAGACGTCCCGATCCACATGTCGATCCGCGAAAACGGCGACTCAGGCCAAACGTTGGCGAACTACAACGACCCGGCCGTCGCCCCCTACCTCGATCGGATCGTGCGGCAACTGGTGCGTAATGTCGCCGGCCGGGCCGCCTCGCAGCCCGTTTTGCCTCAATTGCCGGTTCTGTAGTTGCCCAGATATCATGCGAGCGCTGAGCACGAACTGATCGCATTGGGCAACCCGTTCCCGCAAAGGCTATTCCCTTCATGGAAATCAATTACATCAATCCTCCGTCGCTCTGTCCGACCTACGGATGGACCCATGTGGCGTCGGTTTCGGGTGGAAAGACGATTTATATTTCCGGGCAAGTGTCGGTGAACGAACGCGGCGAGGTTGTCGGCAAAGGCGACATGCGTGCTCAAACCGAACAGACTTTCCGCAACATCGAACGCGCGTTGGCCGCTGTCGGCGCCACTTTCCGCGATGTGATCAAAACCAATCTTTACGTGGTCGGCCTAAAGCCCGAGCACGTGCCAATCATTCGCGAAGTCCGCGCTCGCTACGTCGCCACCGATCATCCACCCGTGAGCACCCTGGTGGGCATCTCCGCACTCGTCGGCCCCGATTGGATGATTGAGATTGAAGCGGTGGCGGTAATCGCCGAACGGTAGTCGCCGAACGGTAGTCGCGTAAACGTGGCGGCTCGCGTCAAGACGCTCGTCGCGGCGCGAATCTCGATGAGGCGATCCTTATAACGGCGAGGCAAGAGCGACAGTGACTCAAGCCCCGTTCACCGAAGCGCTCGAAAATCTGCTCGCCAGCGGCGAACTGACGATGCCGCATCCGCTTGTTGACACTCGGCTGGACCTCGCGCGGGCCGCGACGATTCTCGAGCGATTCGAACGCGATTATCGGCAAGAACTGCCCGGGACGCCGCCGGCATTCGATCGCGAAGCCGCCTTGTGGGCGGCCGAGCTTTTCCTGCGGGCCTGCCAGTTCCACGCGCATCGCGATGTCGATCGCGAGCTGATGTTGGCCGCCTTGGCCGCCGAGCTTCCCGCCGGGCGCAAGGCCGCGACCCATTACGCCGTCGATCTTGTGTTCCGCTTCTTGCCCGATCTATTGCGGCTGGTGAATGCGACGAATCCGCGTGACGCGTTAGCCGCGACCTTGAAACAGTGGGCTCAGCAATGGCCGCTCTCGTCGGTCGGCATAAAGGGACTCGAAACGGATCCATTCGAACTAGAACCTATTCTGGGTGATTCTTGTCTCAGGATCGTGTACGTTGATCGAATTGTCGCGACGCAGGACGCAACCCGCGTGGGCGATCTGCGGGTCAAAGCGTGGTTGGCCGCCCTCAACAAGACGCTCGTGTAAGGCGTCGCGGCCGCATCGACCACGGCGCCCTTCTTACCACCGCCATCCATGTCCGACACAAACAGATCCGAGGCGCCGTACACAGCCGTCCGCCGGCTGCATGACGATGTTCTTTTGCCACTGAAGCGAACCTTTGTCGGCAAAGACGAAATCGTCGACTTGCTCGGCATCTGCCTCGTGGCTCGCGAAAACCTGTTTCTGCTGGGACCGCCCGGCACCGCCAAAAGCGCTCTCGTCCGCGAATTGGCCCGCCGCATCGACGGCCGCGTGTTCGACTATCTGCTGACGCGGTTCACGGAGCCGAACGAGCTGTTCGGACCGTTCGACATTCGGCGGCTCCGCGAGGGCGACCTGGTGACAAACACCGAGGGGATGCTGCCCGAAGCCGACTTCGTGTTCCTCGACGAATTGCTCAACGCCAACAGCGCGATCCTGAATAGCCTCCTGATGGCATTGAATGAACGCGTCTTCCGCCGTGGGCGAGAAACGCGGCCACTGCCAGCGCTGATGTTCGTCGGAGCGAGCAACCGACTGCCCGAAGACGAATCGCTGCGAGCGTTGTTCGATCGATTTCTGCTCCGCGTGGTGTGCGACAACGTGGGCGATGATCGGTTGAACGAACTGCTGGCGGCCGGCTGGCGACTTGATGCCGCCCGCGAATCGCGCCAGTCCACTGTTTCCGTCGAACGGCTCAAAGCCTTGCAGGATCGCGTGCCCACGATCGCGATGGATGCCGTCATGCCGCGTTACGCCGAGTCGATTTTGAATCTGCGGCGCGCTGGCATCGCCGTTTCGGATCGACGCGCGGTCAAACTTCAACGGCTCG
>JBJTOW010000603.1:0-2746 GCA_046074805.1 Planctomycetota bacterium
GAGCCGGCGAGCGACTTGGCGCCGGGCGATATCGTGGAATTGGAAGCTGGCGACAATGTGCCCGCCGACGTCCGATTGCTGCGCGCCTTTGGCCTCGCAGTGCAGGAGTCGGCGTTGACCGGCGAATCGACCGCCGTCGAGAAAGACGCGTTCGCCGCTCTCGACGCGGCGACCGCGTTGGGTGATCGCCGGAACATGGCGTTCATGGGAACGATCGTCGCCGCTGGCAAAGCGACAGCGGTCGTGGTCGCGACGGGGATGCGGACTGAGCTTGGCAAAATCGCCGGCCTACTCCACGAAGCCGCGCCCGAGCGGACGCCGCTGCAACGGCAATTGGAGCAACTGGGGCGGGTCTTGGTCGGCATCTGCCTTGGCATCGTCGCGGTCATCTTCGTCTTCCAATTGGCTCGCGGCGGCGCGGTGTTCGAAGCCCTTCTACTGGCGGTAAGTCTGGCGGTCGCGGCGGTGCCAGAGGGTTTGCCGGCGGTCGTCACGATCGCGTTGGCTCTGGGGCTCCAACGCATGGTGCGGCGGAACGCGCTCGTCCGCAAACTGCCCAGCGTTGAGACGCTGGGTTCCGTCTCCGTGGTTTGCTCGGACAAGACGGGCACGCTTACCCGCAACGAGATGACCGTCCGCGAGCTGGTAGCGGGCGAGCGGACGTATCGCGTGACGGGGTCGGGCTACGCGCCTCGGGGGGAAATCGAGTTCGCGGGCAACTCCACGCCGTCGCGTTGCGCTGCCGAGCCTTGGCCGCCCGAAGTCCGCGTGTTACTGGAGATCGGCGCATGGTGCAACAACTCGCAAGTTCTTCCTTCGGACCAGGGAGACTCGACGTGGCGCGTTGTGGGTGATCCGACCGAGGGCGCGTTGCTTGTCGCGGCCCGCAAGGGACATGTTGAGATATCCGCTCGCGCCGCGTCGCTTGTCTACGAAGTCCCGTTCGATTCCACGCGCAAGGCGATGAGCGTGCTGATTCGGGAGGCTGGCGAGCCGCTCCGGCTGTGCGTGAAAGGCGCTCCCGAAGTGGTCTTGGCCCAATGTGTCGCCGAATTGGTCGACGGCGTCGAGCGGCCGCTGACCGCCGAGCGACGCGGTTCCTGGGTGGCGGCGAACTCGGAAATGGCCGCCCGCGCGTTGCGCGTGTTGGGTCTGGCCTATCGCCATGTGTCGGCGGACGAACGCGAACCGGTGGACGAGTCGCGCCTGGTGTTCACGGGTCTTGTCGGCATGATCGACCCGCCGCGCGACGAAGCCCGCGAGGCGGTGCGGGTATGTCGGGAGGCGGGCATTCGACCAGTGATGATCACCGGCGACCATCCGGCCACCGCGATTGCCGTCGCGCGTGAGCTGGGAATCGCCGCCACCGGCCAGGATGCGGTCACGGGGATGGAACTGGATCGGCTGGATGACAACGCCTTGGCGCTCCGTGTCGAGCAGGTCGCGGTTTACGCGCGGGTTTCCGCCGAGCACAAGCTGCGGATCGTGAAAGCTTGGAAGGAACGCGGCCAGGTTGTCGCGATGACTGGCGACGGGGTGAACGACGCGCCGGCGCTGCGGGCCGCCGACATCGGCATCGCGATGGGCGTTGCGGGCACCGATGTCACCAAGGAGGCCGCCGACATGGTGCTGACCGACGACAACTTCGCGTCGATCGTCAGCGCTGTTGAGGAAGGCCGTGGCATTTACGACAACATCCACAAAGTGCTGTCGTTTCTTCTTTCATGCAATTTCGGCGAAATCCTGTTAATGCTCGCCGCGACCCTCCTGGGCTGGCCGGCCCCACTACTGCCCATCCAATTGCTGTGGATCAATCTGGTGACCGACGGCCTGCCGGCGCTCGCCTTGTCGTTGGAACCGCCCGAGCCGGGTGTGATGCGCCGCCGTCCGCGGCCAGCCCGTGAACCGCTGTTGGCGGGTGCAACGCTGGCAAATATCTTGTTTCAAGGATTGCTGGTGAGTGGCGTGGCTTTGGCCGCGTTCGCGTATGTTTACGTGCCGTCGCCCGAGCGACTGGACGAGGCCCGCGCTATCGCCTTTTGCGTCGTCGTGTTCGATGAGATTTTGCGGACGTTGGCGGTCCGCAGTCGCACGCTCACCGTCTTCCAGCTGGGCTGGTTCACCAACCCGATCTTGTTGCTGGCGATCTTGGCGTCGGTGATCCTTCAGCTGTTGATTTTAGCGTTGCCGTTCACGCAGCCGGTGTTCCGCGCGTCGCTCCATCCATGGCAGGATTGGCTGGTGATCATCGGCTTGGCGATGATTCCTATCACCTTGATTGAGTGCGGCAAGTTAGCCCGCGCCGCTTTCTCGAGGTCCTCCGCCTCGTCGACATGAACAGCCAACAAGCAAAAGGAAGCGGATACTGACGAGATGACAAGATCTCGCGCCAAGAGACGGAATGTTCATGGCGACTAGCGAAGGATTTCGAGCGGCCGGAGACGAAGCGTCGTCAATGCGGGGTAGAGTCCACCGATGAGCCCCATCACCACGGACAACGACATGCACCGCAGGACAATCTCGGAATCGACAATAAGCTTCAATATCACCGTTTTGCCGCCGCCCTGGCCGCTTCCCACAATGCTTGTCGCCGTCACCCCATCCACCAAGAAGCCGAGCGCGCAGCCGATCGCCCCGCCCGCCAACGCGATCAACAGCGATTCCACCAAAAAGCATAACTGAACCTGCCACCGCGAATAGCCGAGGATTCGCAGCACACCGATGTCTTTCGAGCGTTGCGCGACGG
>JBJTOW010000604.1:0-5417 GCA_046074805.1 Planctomycetota bacterium
ACGCACAACCTCGGCCGGTTCGCGTTCGCGCAAGGTGTCCAGCAACGCCCGGTATCCACCGTTCGCGATGTACTCTTCGATTCGCTCCGGATCGACCCGGCCGCTGTTTTCCAGCACGATCTTCCGCTGGCGGGTGAAGAATGGCGACTCAACCGGAATCTCGAACGCCGCCGCCGAAGTTGATGCCGGCGGAGTATTGCCTGCGTGCAGCGCGTTGACGGAGCCGTCCGCGCGATTCACGCTCGGCTGGGGAATCTCGTTTGTCTGGGCGGCCACATGCGTTGGAGCGGCCGCGTCTTCCGCCAGTTCGCGGGCTGCGAGGAACGTCGCGCATGTGGGGCCACTGAACGCCGTTTCGCCCACAACTGCCGCGAGGACCGCCGGCACGTCCGCGGGAGAAACGTTACCGAATAAGCGGCTGGCGGGATCGGAAGCGACACACGGACCGCTGGCACAGGGGCCCAGGCAACCGACGCTCCGCACGCGGCAGCGCTCCCCCAAACCTTGCTGGTCCACCGCCGTTCGCAGCGCTCGAAAGACATGCTCGGCCCCCGCCGACTGGCAGCCGGCGGACAGGCAAACGTTCAGCGCGAAAGGCACTCGAGCCGCTTCTTCGCGTTCCGTGACCGCGATCCGCTCCAATTCATCATGATTCATGACGCCATCCGTCCACGAGTTCGTTGAGGCGTTCCGCTGTGACTTTCGGCAATACTTCGCCGTCGACCACCGCCACTGGAGCGACACCGCACGAGCCAACGCAACGGGCGGTTAGCAGCGACACCAAACCGTCGGCGGATGTCTCGCCTTCCCGCACCCCCGCATGCCGCGAGAAATCGTCGAGCAGTTTGCTGGCGTTGCGGATGTAGCAGGCCGTGCCCGTGCAGATCACACAGGTGTGCTTGCCGGGCGGCTTCAGCGTGAAAAAGTGGTAGAAGGTCACGACGCCATACGCGGCGCTCAGCGGCACTCGCAGCGACTTCGACACAAACCGCAACGCGACCTCGTCGACATACCCAAAGCTCGCCTGCACCGCATGCAGGGTCTCGATCAGACCGTTGCGTTTATAGCCATTGCGGCGCATCGCCGCTTCGACCAACCGCCACCGCTTGTCCGCTGACGGAGCGGGCGGGCGTCCTGTCGAGACCTTTGTGGCCGCGTTCATCGCACTCTCCATCGCGACTGCTAAAGCTTTTCCCGTTTGTCCACACGCACATGGCCATCGCTTCGAACAGAGTAGGGGCAGCCGGTATGATACCTAAGCCCACGACGCCAGAATGGGCCACTCGGGGGAAACAACGAACTGGCTGAACCGACGCCACGACATCCGTGGCAAATCGGATGCTGTCGCGGTTCGTCGGAATGGGCGAAGACGGGCGCCATGGAGGCGGCTCGCTGCCTGCCATCCGCGGACAACGCGGAAAGGCCCCGAAGGTGAGCGGAACAGCGCACTCGGCGATCGATGCGTGCGAATCCGCCCGCCCGGTCGTGGTGGTCCGTCCCCGTTTGCTAGAGTTCCGCTTATCGAATCTCCATTTTCGCGAAGGATCAACCGATGTCCCGAACGGTGATTGATCCGCCTGTGGGCGGTTTGCGGCCGGACGGCACGCTTGCGGGTGGCTGGTGGCATGAGGATGCCGAGCATGGCCGGATCGTGTGCGATTTGTGTCCCCGCGAGTGCCATTTGAAACCGGGTGACCGCGGCTTCTGCTTTGTGCGTCAGAACGTCGACAATGAGATGGTGTTGACGACCTATGGCCGCAGCACGGGTTTCTGTATCGACCCGATCGAAAAAAAGCCGCTCAACCATTTTTTCCCCGGCACCAGTGTGTTGTCGTTCGGGACGGCGGGGTGCAACCTGGGGTGCAAGTTCTGTCAAAACTGGGACATTTCGAAGTCGCGGGAGGTCGAGCGGTTGAGTCAGTTGGCGACGCCGGACGCGATTGTCGCGGCCGCCAAGAAGTATGAATGCCGCAGCGTGGCGTTCACCTACAACGACCCGATTGTGTGGGCCGAGTACGCGATGGATACGGCCCGAGCGTGTCGCGCGGCGGGGATCGCAACGGTCGCGGTGACGGCGGGCTACATTTCGCCGGCGGCTCGCGGACCGTTCTTCGAGTTCATGGATGCCGCGAACGTCGACCTAAAAGGCTTCACGGAGGATTTTTACTACAAAATCACGTACTCGCACCTGCAACCGGTGCTCGACACGATTGAGTGGTTACGGCGGGAGACCGGCGTGTGGGTGGAGTTGACGAATCTGGTGATTCCGCGCACCAATGACTCGCCCGACGAATTGCGGCAACTGTGCCGCTGGGTGGTAGACCATTGCGGCGACGAAACGCCGGTGCATTTTTCGGCCTTCCATCCCGATTTTCGGATGCGCGATTTGCCGCCGACGCCGATCGAAACGCTGATCGAGGCCCATCAGATCGCGCGTGGCGAAGGGCTAAAGCATGTTTACGTTGGCAATGTCAATGATGTGGCTCGCCAGAGCACTTATTGTCCGGGTTGCGGGGAGTTGCTCATCGAGCGCAACTGGTACGATCTGGGCGTCTATCGGCTGAACGGAAACCAGTGCGGTAAATGTGGCCACCGGATCGCGGGCCATTTCGCGGATCGTCCTGGCACTTGGGGACGCCGGCGGCAGCCCGTGGACATGGCGCCGTTCGCGAAAGTTTTGTCCGGCTCGCCAACACCTGCCAGCCCCTCGCCGCCGACGCTCGTTACTCTTGGAGGTCCCGTGAGCACACCGTCAAAGAACCCGCCAACCCATTCATCAGCCTCTGGAAACCCGCGAGCGGAATCGGGGCCGCTGTTGACCGCTTCGCAAGAGCGGGCGGTGCTGGCGGCCGCCAACGCCACGATCGCGCGGGCGCTTGCGAGACTAGCGACGCGACTGGACGACGGGATGCTGGCCGGAGCCGCGGCGACGCCTGTGATGGGAGCGTTCGTGACGCTGAAACGGCAGGGGCGGTTGCGGGCCTGTTGCGGCGCGCTGGGCGCGACCATGCGATTGTCCGACGCCCTTGTTCAAGCGGCGGTGCGCACGGCCACCGAGGACACTCGGTTGCCGACGATCTCGCCGACCGAACTGCCGTTCCTGACCGTCGACGTGAATCTACTGCACAGTTTTCGCCGCATGGAAGCGCGGGGGAGGGAGCGTTTGGCCCGTGTGGAAGTGGGACGTCATGGTCTGAGGATCCAGCGGGGTGATCGCGCCGGTTTGTTACTGCCGAGCGTTCCCGTGGAGAATGGTTGGGACGGCGAAACCTATCTCCGGCAGGTGTGCCGCAAAGCCGGACTGCCGACTTCGGCGTGGGAAAGCGACGATGTCGAGTTGGTGACGTTCGAGAGCCGCGAGTTTGGCGGCGAGTTCAACATGGAGGCTCTGCCGGAGGACGAGTTGTACACGGCGAAAATGCGGTTCGACCGGTTTACGGCCGGCCTCGAGCCGGTCGAATTCGAAATGCTCGAACAGCATGCCCGCATGAATGTGAACGCGATGGTTCGCGGTGCGACGCCGCACTACTACATGCCGGGCGGGGCGGACGGCGATGTGCCGGGGCTAGCGTTGACGGTTTCATGGCCCGGGGCCGTGGAGCCGCTCAGTGTGATGCAGTTGTCATTGCGGCCGGGGGTCCCGCTGCAGTCGTCCCTCTTCCAATTGTGCGAAACGGTCGCGAAGCGGATACAAGCGGCTCGGATCGACGCGGCCGCGCTGCCTGGTCTGTCGGTGAAACTCGCGATTTTCACCGATCCGGCGATGCACGGTTCGGTCGACGCCCCGGACCTCCGTGGACTCGATCCGACTCGACGAGCGCTTGTCGTGTTCGAGCAAGGGAGGGCGGCGATCGTGTTTGACCGCCAGGCGACGCCAGACCAGTTGGCCGCGCGCATCGAAGATCGACTGTTGATTCTCGATCCGCCAGTTGCTGGACTCTACAGCGTCACGACGCAAACGAGCATGCCGCGATTCGACTTTTCGAACGCGCCGGCGGGTGTGGAAGTCCGGGGCGCGCGGCGGCCAGCGGTCGCCGGGACCTTTTATCCGGCGGACCCGCGCGAGCTAGAGCGGATGGTGACGGACCTGTTCGCGGCCAGTCAACGGGCACCGGAGCGTTGGCCGGCGGCGATGCTGCCCCATGCCGGCTTGATCTACTCGGGGCGATTGGCGGCCGCCGTGCTTAATCGGCTGGAGATCCCGGAAACCGTCATCATCCTTGGTCCGAAGCACACGTCGCAGGGCGTCGAGTGGGCGGTGGCGCCGCAGCGCGAATGGGAATTGCCCGGCGCGCGGATCGCGGCTGAACCTGAATTGGCGCGGCGGTTGGTCGAGTCGATTCCCGGATTGCGGTGGGACGCGGCGGCCCACGAACGCGAGCATTCGATCGAGGTGGAGTTGCCGCTGCTGGCGCGGATCGCGCCGCGGACGCGTGTCGTCGGAATCGCGCTCGGCGGTGGCGGTTGGACTCGCTGCCAGCAGTTCGCCACTGGACTGGCCAGCGTGCTGCGGAATCTGGAGCAGCGGCCGCTGTTATTGATTTCCAGCGACATGAACCATTTTGCGCCGGACGCGGAGAATCGGCGGCTGGATGAAATCGCGTTGTCGGCGTTTGAGAGCCGCGATCCTGAGCGGCTGTTACGGACGGTCCGCGACCACAACATCAGCATGTGCGGCGTATTGCCCGCCGTTATCGTCCTGGAAACCCTCCGGCAACTTGGAGGCTTGAGCGAGACCCAACGCGTTGGATACTCAACGAGCGCCGAGGTCTCGGGCGACGCCTCTCGTGTCGTGGGCTATGCGGGAATGCTGGTGAGGTAAAAACGGTAAACCGGAATGTTCGCGGCTCGCGCGGACAGATCGAGCGCCGATCGGTTATCATTTAAAGCCATGAACTATGGGGATGGTTCGGTAACGGACGGAACGGGGCGGGTCAGCGTGGCTTGACTGGCCCGCCGAAATCCCGACATCGGCCGCGATTCGAGACGCGCATGGCACCGGCGAGCTTCGATCCATATTACAAGTGGTTGGGAATACCACCCGAAGAACAACCGCCCAACCATTATCGGTTGCTCGGGATTCCCTTGTTTGAGTCCGATTTGGACGTGATCGAAAACGCCGCTCATCGGCAAATGGTCTACGTCCGGACATTTCAAACAGGCAAGAACTCGGATCTTTCCCAAAAGCTGCTGAATGAACTGGCGGCGGCAAAAGTTTGCTTGATGTCGCGTTCAAAGCGGGCCGCGTACGACGAGTCGCTCCGGCGGCAACTGCGAGGCGAGTCGGAAGGCGATGGGGAAGGTGATGGGGAAGGCGATAGTGAAGGCGCGGGTGGAATCGCCGGGAATGAGGCGGCGGCGTATGACTCGCAGGCCTCCGAGGATGTCGCCGCATCGCCAGAAAGCGCCGACGCGGC
>JBJTOW010000605.1:0-10017 GCA_046074805.1 Planctomycetota bacterium
GATCGACGCGGACGTGTCGGCGCCAAGTCGCCGATCGAGAATGGCAAGCGCCTCGGCGGGCGTCGAGGGATCGGGGACGGTGGGGCCGGATGCGATGATATCGAGCGGATCGCCGAGCACATCGGAGATGACGAGTGTCGCAAGTGCGCCGGCGCGGCAATGACGGGCCAGCCCACCACCTTTGATGCGGCTAAGCTGTTTGCGAACCGTGTTGAGTTCGCGGATATTCGCCCCAGCAGCACTCAACCGACGTGTGACGTCTTGTTTGTCTTGCAAGGAAATGGATTTGAGCGGCGCTGGTAGCAATGCGGAACCGCCACCCGACAGGAGACACAAACACAGGTCGTTCGGTCCCAGCTTTTCGACAAGCCTCAAGATGCGTTCGGCACCCTCCACACCCGCCGCCGTTGGCTCGTTGACGCCAGCAGGCCGAGCGGCATGGAGCACAATGTGGCGGAGCGGCCGCACGCAATCGGCCGGCACATTCAGCCACCCGGTAAGTTGATGGCGAGCGGCGAGCCGTTCTCCCACCGCTTCTTCGAGCCCGGCGGCCATGCCAGCTCCGGCCTTGCCCGCGCCAACAACCACAATGCGTCCGAGCTCCGACAGTCGCCAACGGCGATCGGCGACAATCAGCCACTCGCCGTCGACGGTTACGTTTTCCCGCACGAGGCGTTCCGCATCGACAGCGGCCACCGCGACATCCCAAATGCGGCGGGCGTCTTCTCGCAGGCGGTGGCCATTCCAGGTCATTCGGGCAGCATGATCTCCCGCCCGTCGCCGTCGCGGCACTCTAGGGCGAAATGTTCGGGGAACTGCGAGTCGGCGATGAGGACTTGGATCTTCAGGTTTGCCTCGTCTTCCAGCCGGCTGATTTCTTTCCGCTTACGGTTGTTCAGGTAAGTTGCGACTTCCTGATTGACGCGAACGTTGATCGAGGCGATGTACGGGAGTTGCGAGGCGAGCATCATCATGCGGACGACTTCAATCGCCATGCTTTCAGCCGTCTTCACCAATCCGCGGCCATTGCAGCACGGACAGGTCGCGTAGACGCTGCGGTTGATACTCGGCCGAATCCGCTGCCGAGTCATTTCGATCAGGCCGAACGGACTGGTGCGGAGCACTTTGGAGCGGGCGCGATCGCGTTTGAGGGCGTCGAGCAACGCGCGTTCCACTCCTCGGCGGTGCTTATCGCGCCGCATATCGATGAAGTCGTTAACGATCACGCCACCGAGATCGCGTAGCCGCAATTGACGAGCGATTTCCTTCGCGGCCTGGATATTGAGTTGGTAGGCCGTTTCCTCGGCGTTGTCCTCGGTGCGGAAACTGCCGCTGTTGACATCGATGGCGACGAGAGCTTCGGTTTGGTCGATGACAATGGAACCGCCCGACTTGAGAGGCACTTTGCGGCTGTGGATGCTGGCGATTTCCTTTTCCAACTTATATTTGTGAAAAAGCGGCTCGCGGCCTTCGTAATGCTGCAATCGCGAAACATGCCGGGGCATCACCAGTTCCAGGAATTCCTGGGCCCGGTCGAAAGCCGACTTCTCGTCGATGACGATCGCATCGATATCGGTGGTCACAATATCGCGGATCGTGCGGATGATCATATCGCTTTCTTCGTAAATGTCCGTGGGGCCCTGGGCCTTCTTGACACGTCGCGCGATGACTTTCCAAAGCCGCACAAGATAAGCCAAATCGCGGGATAGCTCTTTGCGGGTCCGGTCTTGGCCGGCGGTGCGGACGATGAAACCCAATCCCTCGGGCGGCTCGAGGTCGAGCATGGTGTCTCGAAGCTTGCGGCGTAGGACGTCATCCTCGATTTTTCGGGAGACGCCGACGCGGCCCAGGGCCGGCATCAACACCAGGTAGCGGCCAGGAATGCTGATGTAAGTGGAAAGCGTGGGGCCTTTGCTGCCGATGCCCTCTTTGATCACTTGGACAAGCACCTCGTCGCCACGGCGGAAGATGTCTTGGATGGGCGGTTTCACCCGAGGTCGGCCGCTCGAATTGCGGAAATTCCTTCGTCGGCCGCCACCCTTGCGCCCGCGGTCTCCGGGGCGATCTCCACCGCGGTCGTTCGCGGGACCATCCGAGCGATCGTCGCCACGGTCCTCCGCTCCATCTCCGTCATCGTCTTCGTCGTCGCCCAAGTCGAATTCGCTATGGCGTCCGCCCACGATCGGCTCGTTGGGATCGAAGCCGCCTTGGCGAAAGTACTGGGGTTCGACATCGCTGATGTGGAGGAACCCATTGCGGCCGACGCCAAAATCGACGAAGGCGGCTTGGATACTGGGTTCAAGATTGACGATGCGTCCTTTGTAGATGTTTCCGACGTAATTGTCCTGGCTAGCCCGCTCAATGTAGAGTTCTTCGAGCACGCCATCCTCAACGATCGCAATCCGGCACTCCTCGGGTTGCGAAACGTTGATGAGCATTTCCTTCTTCATGTTTGCCTTTCGGATGTTCGGTAGGCGTCAGGCGTCCAGGCCAGCGGCGGGCGCGGCTTGTTCGGCCGCCGCCTCCAATTCGTGGAAGCCTAGAGCAAAAAGCTCGGCTAACGCGTCCAGAGCTGGTTCCGCGTCGGGGCCATGGGCCTGTAACGCCAGTTGTGTACCTTGGCCTGCTCCCAAGGTCAGCAGGGACAAGACGCTCCGCGCGTCAAAGCGATCCCCGCCCTTCACCACCTCGACTTGTGCCGCGAACCGATTCGCCGTGTTGGCGATCAGGCCCGCAGGCCGTAAATGAATTCCCAGCGGGTTCAAGACGGTTACCACGCGATTGATTCGTGAATGCGTCATCGAACGCCAACCCGCTTACACTGAAAGAGATGCGTGCCCGGGAGGCGGGCCAAAAAAGGGCGAACCGGCCGCTATCCGGCCCAGCCCGTCTGCCACGTTAGGCTCCCGATTGCGCTTGGTCCGCCTCGTTGAGCAATGTTTGGATGTCTTGAACGCTTTTGGCATTCTTGAGAACGCGGCAGAAAGCGTCGTCACGCAGTTGCCGCGAAATGCTCTCGAGGGCCAACAAATGGTCGCGCGGCCGATCGGGCGGCGAAACCAATAAGAAAAACAGATGGACGTTTTCGCCGTCCAAGCTGTTGAAGTCGATCCCGGTCGCGCTGACACCAATCGTCCCGATCAAGCGGTCGACGCTGGGATGCTTCGCGTGCGGCACAGCCACGCCCCGGCCTATGCCCGTGCTGCCCAACTCCTCCCGCTTCAAAATCGCCTTGACGATCCCCTCTTGCTGAGCGGCGGGAACCGCCTCGGCCGCAACCAACGACGCGACCAACTCCTGCACCGCCGAAGGCTTGTCGCCCGCTTTCAAATCGGCGCGAATCGCGGTTACGCAAACAAAATCGGAGAATCTCATAGTCGCTGATCTGTATTCCTGCGTAGTGCCTTGGCCACCCGGCTGTCCGCCAGCCATCCTAGCCCTGCTCGGCGCCCAGGTGCTTATGAGACGGCTTGCGATGGTCGACCTGCTTGTCGCGGTTCTTGCGCAGCTGAGCCTCAACCTTGTGCAACGCGCTATCGAGAGCCGTCAGCAGTGAATCGGCCGTTTCCGTGGCGACGCACTCCGAGCAATGTTCCACAGACACGCGAACTTCGACCGACGGATTGTCGCGA
This sequence comes from Planctomycetota bacterium, assembly GCA_046074805.1. Classification (GTDB taxonomy): domain Bacteria; phylum Planctomycetota; class Planctomycetia; order Pirellulales; family Pirellulaceae; genus CAIXSC01. The sequence continues at coordinate 3,633 of JBJTOW010000605.1, forward strand.
TGCTCCAGATCCGCCGTGACATGAATCGCCATGATCCGCTCATGGTACTTCGGCAAGCGGTCGACCTTTTCCGTGATCTTCTCCTGCGTGGCCGGGCTCAAGTGACCGTGGCGGGCCGAGATATTGATCTGCACGGAGCGTGCTCCTTAGTGTTCCAAAAAGCCCAAAAATCATTCAGGATAGGTTTCGCGTACGAACGCCGACGCCAACCCACCTTTGGTGTTTCCTCACGAGCGACCGTCCCGACGACTTGACGCGACGCCAAGCCGCCCGAATGCGAGCGGCCACGCTTCCTGACTAGACTTCGCCTTGATCGCTAGTGTAACCGCTCAATTCGCTGGCGAAAGGGGTTTTCACGCGTCCCGCATTCCCGTTCCGCCCAAGACGTGCGCGGAATTCTACGCCGAGAGCCACAGGCCACCCAAGATCAACCGTGGCCGGAAGCACCGAAACTGGAATGCCCAGGCGCCCCCCCCGCAATAACTGCCCCATCCACCGCCGACATAGAGGAAGAAGACTATTCCACGTCGACCGACCGCTGGCGGTACACAATCCGTCCATCCTTCAACTGGCGTCGCCATTCCATCAGCGACACCTTGCGGGATTCCGCAGGCTTCTCCGGCCGGTAGTTGTGCGACGCCCCGGTAATCCGCCGCAGGTTTTCAAAAGCGAGCACTCGAACGCCAAGATCGGCATGATCCAGAGCATCCACGAGCTCAGCCGCTCCGCCATTCTCTAATTGGCTCGGGTCGTAGCCACGGAGCAACTGCGTCAGCAACCCGACTTCCGGCTTCATCAATTGCTCGGCGGAACGCCGTACCTCCAAGGCGTCTTCGGCGGAACGTACCATCGCCCCTCTTAAAGCATCCAATGCCTCATCCCAATAGGAATACTGACGCTCGTCGGACAACTCATTCCACAGCGACCGGTAATCGCCCAGCGATCCGAGGCAGCGAGCGGCAAGCGAGCGCACCTCGGTCTTCCGGAATTGCGTGAGTTCGGCGAGCGACAACGTGAGCGGCCGGTCGATTTTCGCGAGCCCCGCCAGTTGCTCGGCGGCGCTACGCTCCAAAGCCCCAGTGGGTTGCGGGCTACTCCACGACGGGAATGGATGGTCTGACAATTCCATTTCGCCTCCCGGGGAGAAGCTCGCGAGCATTCCGCTGCCAATCAAGGTTTCACCTCGACCGCCCCGCATCGGGTCCGACCAGCCCACTTTGCCGCGGCGGACCGCGATCCGGATCGCGGTCGGAGCGGACATCACCATTTGATCTTCGCCGGGGACAAATTCCCGCCGCACCTCGATCGCCGCCTCGGCGTCCGCGTCGATAAACCGCAAACTGCCAACTTGCCCTCCCAGATTCAATGCCACCCCGGCGCCAGGCCGACCGGAGGTGGCGATCAGTAAGCGCCCTGTCTCCACCATAAGAACCGGCGTTTGACCGCCGTCGGCTGCACCAAATCGCAGCGAGGACTCGCCCGCCACCATGAACTGCACACCCGTCGACAAGATGAACTGCGGCCGATAGACCGGCAACGTGACAAGGTGGTCGCCGACCGCGATCGCCGCCCCTCGGGGCAGTCGGTACCAAAGGTCGTCGTCGGTGTTGCGCCGCGCGACCATGTGCTCCTCAGACAGCAATCGTCCCATTTCCATGCCTTCGGCGTCACGACGTTCATCGTCGCCCGCCACCGCGCCACGGTTGGAAACGACACCGCCAACGCCTCCCGCAACCGCGTTCACCGGAGGAACGCCGCCACCGGCTGCGGCTACCCCAGGAGCCGCAGCGACTGCGGAATCCGAGCCGCCAACGGTTGTTCCCGCAGGTTGGCCGTCCACATATCCGGTGGCTGAATTCCCAGATCCCTGGCCTCCGATGGCCAAGTCACCAACGGGCGTGCCGCCTGCGACGGTGTTATTACTGACCTGGTCGCCAGCGACTGGTTTACCAGTGACTGGGGCGCCAGTGTCTTGGTTGCTGGTGGCTGTGTCGCCGGTCACTGTGTCACCGGTGACTGAATCACTGGTCGCTGTGTCGCCGGCGATGGGGTCGCCGGTGACTGGGTCGCCGGCGGCGGGGTCGCCGTTCCCGAGTGCCACTAATGGCTCCGAGTCCCCTGTGGGCGCGGCCATGCCCAACATGGCGGCGAGCGGGTGGCGGCCGTCGAACGGTCCGATCGCACGCAATCCCCCGAGCACCAGCAAGAGCACCAACACGATCGTGGCCGCCAACAACGCTTGACGCGAGACCGCGTTCTTGGAAGTGGACTTGGCCGGAGTTACACCGGCAATCGGCGGTAAGCCGGCGGGACCTGCCCCTCGGCCGCTCGAACCGCCCGTCACCGCCGCCGTCGATGGCGGGAACGCCGTGGCGGCCTTCACGCCTGCCAAGTCGCCAAGATCCAGTTCCGAATGGAGAGACTCGGCCGCCGACGCTTCGGCGAAATCGTCGGCCCGGGCAATGAGGTTGTAAACCCGCAGTCGCAGCGCGGGATCGACCACCGCCGGTTTGTCCAACACCGCCGCCAGGATCTGATGGCAGGAGGCCGCTTCCGCCAAGTGCATATCGGATTCGAGGCACATTTTCTCGAAATCCGGCACCCGCTCGGCCGCCAAACTGTTGTCCAGATACTCGGCTACCGTATTGGCGTCGGCTCCCAGTCCTTTGCCGTCGACCTTGGGCGCTCCCAGTCGCAGCAACCGCATCCGGGTGCGAATACGATGAACCAGTTCCGTGGCAACCTTGTTCTCTTCGATCCGCTTTCCCATCTGGATCGCATCCTGCGGTTCCAGTAGGTCGTCCATGTACGCCAGCAGGGTCCTTAACGTCAGCCGCATTGCCACACCTTTCCCAACGGCGCCCCAGTCTTCGATTGACTTACGCTGTCAGTATCAGTGGGCTTTGGCGTTCCAATCCGTACAAAAAAGAGGAAAGAAATTCGCGCTCAAAGCACTGGGGCGCTGGGGCGAATTGGTCGCCGGGAAACGGCTCAACGAACAGTCTGATCGCCCACCGTGGCAATGTCGCTGTCGATGCCCGAGCACTGTGGCGCGTCCGTGGGCCGCCGCGCCATCCGGCGGCCATTGGGGCGACGCTCGCTCTCCGGCGGGAAACACAGACCGAAGCACGCTTCGAACAATCGCCGCGACTCGGGATCGAGAAACACTCGGTGACTGTTCTCCTGAAGAATCGCGAAATGGAGCCGTCCCTCCGGCCAACGCACCGCCATGATCGCGGCGCACGTTTCGAGCAACTGGTAGACGCGGGCTCGAGTCAGCCCCAATCTACGCGACTGCTCAACGACCGTTTCCGCTGTCCCTTCCACCCCCAAACGCGACTCGACCAGTTTAGCAATGAGCGCCCCCGCATCGACCGCCACTTGATTGATCAGCGGCAAGGCGAGCCCACTACGGACTTCCGCCCACCCCACCGGCGCAACCGCTCGCGCCACGGTTCGCAACCAAGACTCGATCGGCAGGATGAACCGTGGCAGAGGCCGTAAGGCGAACCGGCCGCTAGCGGCGTTTTCCCCGAGGGCCTCGTGCAAACCGCGAAAAACTTGCAGGATCACCCGCACCCGCTTATCGCCATGCGTTTTTCGTTTCCGCAATTCCGACAAACTCACCGGTGTATAGTCGCCCAGCGGCGCATCCCAAATCACCGTCGGCACCCCGTGCAGCGACGGCGCGAATCGCCCCAGGCACTCGTGTTCCAACTCATTCCGCCGCACCGTCGCCCGCCAACTGGCCCACAACGTCTCCGATACATAGTTCGGATCGATATCCGCACTGGTCGCCGACGCCGCGCCCCGTGAGGCTCCCGACTGCAACGCCGCCGTCGGCGATGAAGGCGTCGATGGAACCGTCGAGGCAAGCTGGCCCGAAATGTTTTTACCCGAACGCCCTAAGTGAGGGCTACCTACGTCGGCAGTGCTAGAATCATGCGTGCCGAACTCGGAGTTGATTCCGTCGGAACTGCCTAAGTCCTGGCTTCGTGCTGCGGAAAACTCGCCCCGCACCGGCTTTGCTACCTGGGTAACGCTCGCTTGCTCCAAAGTCCCAGATGGCAAATTTGCCCCTGTCGTGGGCGTCTGGGGCACGACCGAGTTCGCGTCGGTCAAGACATTCGAGGCGCCTGAAATCAATGGCTCAACCGTCGCCCCCGCCATCGTTCTCCAGTCCTGGAACGGCGGTTCACCATAGTCCGAAAAGCTAAAGCTATCGACCGAACCCGCATGGTCGGCTGCGCGGCGGAGCAGCATGTTGAGCATCGCCATCTTCTTCAGGCCGATGCCGGGAGTGGCGGCGAGCCGCTCAAAAGGCGTTTCGAGGATCTCTCCAAGATTACGATCCAGCAACGCGACCGGAAGACGTCGGTCAGCCGACAACGCCCAATAAGCGACAGCGCGGGTCAGTGCCTGCGCGGGAACTTGATCCAGCACGCGGGCCCGCACCGCGTAAAACGCGTCGCGGAGCCGGTAGCGTTCAGCCGAACTGGAACTGGCCATGGATCCGCGTGGAAGAGGAAGTGGGATGGTTTGTGAAGCGACTCGCCGGATCTTCTTGCAGGAAAGCAGCCACAAGCGGCATGCCGAACGGGCGAGCCAGCGTGGATGAATCCGAGATCCAGCGAATTTCGCGACATTGTGGCCCTACCGCCGCGCAATCGTCAAGCTAGGCACATCCCTCCTATTTCGCCGAACCAAACCACCATATTCGCCATGGTTATTTGGCATTTTCAAGGCGGATGTGGGCGGCACTTCGAGCCGAACCGGACGAGCGACCGGTTCTTGCCGACCTCCCCCCCAACAAGATATGTTTCCCGCATCGCGACCCAGTCAAGGCGACTTTACCGCTCAAGCAGACTGGACAAAGTTTGACGGAAAAACCGCCGGCGGGCCGCGAAACGGAAAGTGGCGACGGATAGTGCCGAAGGTGCGGCGACACGGGAAGGGAGTCGAGCGATGGATTCGCAAGCGCGAACGACGCGATCGAAACGCAGTTTTTTGTGGATGATCAGCTTGGCGACCGTGGTGTGGACCAGCCTACCGACCATTGGCGGCAAGACGCTCGAGGCGGCGCGATTCGAGTCCAACGGTCACGTCTACCACTCGCGCCGTTTGCCGGTGATCGTCCACCGCGTCTTCCCGCCTTACCACGGCCGCCACGTTTATTTACGCCCGAAGCGGATCGCCCACTAGCTTCCACGCCGAGTACCGCAATGTGGCCCAAGAAGCCACCGCCCGCAACGGCGTGTCTGCTTCCGTCTGATTCCGTTTTCTGACGCCGCAAGTGCTGGCGACGTGTTCGTCGTTGCTCACTTCTTTTTCGCCAAGATCCGCTCGGTGACGCGCGGCATTAATTTGGCGAGATTCGGCGTGGCCTTCAGGTCGTGCTGTTTGACGAGCCGCAGGAATTCGGGCCCGCGGGTCTCCAACAACGGGTGTAGGTTTTGCCAGACGATGTGTGGAATCAAGCGATCGTCGCCGCAGGTCACCAGTGTTTCGAGCAACACGGGCAACGGATCGACACCGGGCAACTTTCCCGCAGCGATCGCCACCTGCAACTTCACGTCCGGCGCGCCGTCCGACGCTAGTTTCACAATACGACTGACAAGAGCGGCGTCGAGTCCCGTCGCCCCATCCGCCGCGGCCCCGTTTTCGCTCTTCCCGCCAGCCTCCGACGCGTTAACGGCGGATTGACGCTGAACAGCTTGATTGCCAGCCAGTCGCACACCCCAAGCGCGGAAGGCCGGGTCGGCATGGTCGAGCAGCCGGGTGTGGAATTCCGCCCGCAGCGGACCTGCCCCGGCGAGACCCAGAGGGCGTGCAACCGATGCTTGCGATCGATCTCCGCGTTAAGCGCCATCGCTTCGAGCCGTGGCGTGGCGGCGAGCGAGGCGCGTTCGGCGAGCAATCTTTGAGCCGTATCTCGGTGGAAAACATTCGGGCTCCGCAGGCGGTCGATCAGCTGTTCGTCCGTTTCGCGACCCAGATCGATTTTGGGAGCGCGGGGCGATTCACCGTAGCGGACGCGGTAGAGCCTTCCCTTCAGACGGTCGATGCCCTGGGGATCGCGATTCGCGTCCTGATAGCAGTGGTAGCGGTCATACCAGTCGAGAATGTAGAGACAACCGTCGGGCCCCGTCTTTTGCACGACCGGCATGAACCAAGCGTCGTTGGCGGTCAAGAAATCGGGATGGCCTTCGCCGCGGTAGGTCGAGCCATCGCGTCGAACCGAGTCGACATTGATACAGCCGCCGTGGACATTGCCCATGTACAGCTTGTCCCGATACGCGGCCGGGTAGGCGTCGCTATCGAAATAATGGATACCGCAGTAAGCGGCCTTTTGGTGCTTGTGGGAAACGATCGAGTCGATTTTCCA
>JBJTOW010000606.1:0-3129 GCA_046074805.1 Planctomycetota bacterium
GCGGCTTGCGCCGCTCCGCTCGTTGAGGTTCAGGGGGGCGATTCCTATCGGATCGATTCCTATCGGATCGTTAGGAAGTCGTTGTGGTTGAACAGCGCGAGCACAAGATTTTCGCGGGCGCGTTGACGAGGTTGGGCAGACGGTTTTGGGCCGGCGTCGGCGGCGCCCGCGAATGTCGTAAGGGCTTTCGAGTCCGATAATCTTCGTGCCTGCGAGTCGACGAAACGCGCACACTCGTCAAGTTCCTCTGCCGTTGGCGACCGGCCCAGGATCCGCGTGAATCCCAATTCGATAAAACGGCGGTCGGTGGCCTCGTCGGCTGCGGTGGCTGAGACGGCGGCCGTGGCTGAGACGGCGGCCGTGGCCGGGCCGGTGCCTGTCGCGCTGCTCGCCGTTGTCGACTCGGCCGCCATGCGGCTCAACTGGGCGGCGAGCGACCGGGACTGGGAGAGCGTCAGGCCACTATTGACGAGCGCCAACGCTTGCTGTGGCGCGACGCTTTCTGTCCGCCGGTAGCATTCGCTGACGTTGGCGCTGTCGAAGAGTGCGAGAAACGTCATTTTCTTTTCTTTGGACGTGCGGAAATACAGACTGCGTCGACCAAGCGATAAACCGAGATTCGGGTCCAGGTCCGGTCCGGAGAAACGACGGTCCAGGTTGCCCGCCACCGCCAGCGTGGAGTCGCGGACCAACTCGGCTTCCATGCGTCGGGCGTTCATCCGCCAATAGGTTTTGTTATCGGGATCCAAACCGTGCGAGTCGCCGGTCGGGGACGATGACAAACGAAAGGCGTCGCTCGTGACCAGTTGCCGGTGCAGCGCCTTCATGCTCCATCCGCTGGAAACGAATCCGCGGGCCAATTCGTCGAGCAATTCTGGATGCGTGGGCGGTTGGCCGTTCATGCCGAATTCAAAGACGGTCGGGACGAGCGCTACGCCGAAATGCCGGAGCCAAACATGGTTCACGGCGACTCGGGGCGTGAGTGGATTGTGGTCGTCGGCGATCCACCGAGCGAGCGCCAGCCGTCGACCGGAGCTGGCAGTGGGGTAAAGCGGACCGAACCGAGTGTACTGCTCGTTGGCTTGCGTGGCTTGGGACCGGGCGGCGTCGAGTGCCTTGACGGCATCGGCGGCCGCCTTTTCCGCATCGACCAACGATTTGCGGGATTTTTCATCGCCGTCGCGCACCGCCAACTTGGCGGCGGCCGCTTTCAGACGGGCATCGACCGATTTCGCTTCGGCGGCCGCGACGGCCGCTTGGCGTTCGGCGGCGGTTGCGGCCAACGCCCGAGTTTTCGCGTCGGCCGCTGGCGGAACCGCGTACATCGCTTGATCCGCCGCGATCCGCGCCGCCACGGCCGCAACGGTCGACTGAGCGGTGGCTAATTGAGCGGTCGCCAGTTCCAAGGCGCCCTCCGCCGCGGTCACTCGAGACGCGATCGTCGCGGCGGTGAGCGGTCCGGCGGGCATCGATGTCGCGGCGGTCGCGCCGGCATTTCCACCTGCGGCTGGCGAGGTGGCCGTTAACGCCGTCGGCTCGGGATCTCGGAGTCGCGTGTTATCGGCGAGCCGCGCGGTCTCCAGGCTTAGGAATTCGCCGGTTGCGTCGAAGCACCAAATCGCGATCCGGCCTTCCGCTGGCCGCGACGGTAGATTCCAAGCCAATTCGAACTGGCCATCGAGATAGACATTGAGTCGATTTCCAACCACGAGCACGGCTAGTTCATATTCGCGGTCGACCACGATCGGCAGAGGCTTGGCGGCTTCGGCGGGGTAGTTGTCCACACCGCCGCGCCGCACGGCGGCCTGCACTTTTGGGCCGCCACTGTAAGCTGAGACGTAGACGTAATTGGCGTCCTCGCCAACCACATCGAAACTGATTCCCAGGGATTTGTAAGTGGTACCGCCCGTGATCCTGAACCGCAGCGTCGCTCGAAAGTCGCGCGGATGCGGGGCTACGGTAGTCAGCGAGCACTGTGCCATTTTCGCTTCCAACTGACGCAGCCGGCCATCGGCGTATTCGAAGCGGCCAGCGCCGGCGCGCCAGACATCGGGCTGCGGCTTTTTGAAATCGTCGCGCCACAGTGGTTCACCCGATGTCGCCCCATGGCGGGGCACCGCCGCGTTCGCGTTCACTGGAGGGGCGGCGACCGGATCGGGTTTTAGGGCCCGGGCGGAAGCCAATTGCTCGCGGGCCGTTCGTTCGGCCAGTTCGGCGGCGGCGACAGCGGCTTGGGCGGCGGCAATCGTTTCCTCGTGCACGAAGGTCCGCGAGTTTGGGTAGTAGCTTGCGGGTGGCAGCGATACCGGGGCGACCGCGAACGATTGGCCAGCGGTCAACCACGCGGGCAAAGCGGGCGAGAGTGGTTTGTCCTTGATCGGTTGCTTTTCGTCGCCGCGAACGAACAGGAAAGTGGGCGTATCGAGCCGTGCGTCGTAGGACCGCGCGAGTCCGTCTTTCGCGGTGTCGGCTTGGCCGGGTTGGCGGTCGGTCCGGACATCGTACGGTTCGAAAATCGCCCGCAGCGAATAGTATTCGCTCTGCCGGATGGCGTCGTACATGTGGTCATGGCACCGCGCGCAGTTGAACGTCAAGCCAAGAAACGCCTTCCCAGTGTGTTCGACCGTGTTGTCGAGCCAGACATTGCGATTGAATTTGAACCAGTTCCGCACCAGGAAACCGGTGGCGCGGAGCGTTTCGGGATCGTCCGGGGCCAGTTCGTCACCGGCGAGCATCTCCTGCACCATGCGGTTGTAAGCCGTGTCGCGATTGAGCGACTCGACGATCCAGTCCCGCCACCGCCAAATGTGCGGCTGGCTTTCGCGGACTTCCGCGCCGTAGCCATCCCAGTCGCTATATCTCCAGACATCCATCCAGTGTCGGCCCCAGCGTTCACCGTAGGCCGGCGATGCGAGCAATCGCTCCACGTAGCGTTCGATGGCGTCCGGCGTGTCGGCGGCCAATAATTCCGCGAGGTGTTCTTCCTGGGGAGGCAACCCGACAAGGTCCAGCGACAGACGGCGGGCGAGCACTGCGACGGAAGCGGGTTCCGCCATCGCGATTCCAGCCCGATCCCGCCCAGCTTGCAACCAAGCATCGACGGGGCCACGGAGCCGGCTCACGGGAGCC
>JBJTOW010000607.1:0-2712 GCA_046074805.1 Planctomycetota bacterium
CAATACCCAAACGGGCGCTGTGTTTTGCATCCAAATAGCGTTCGCGGCCGAACCGTTCACCATCGCGGTGAGATAGGTGTAGTTCATCAGCGCGAAGCAGGCGACGGCGGGTATCAGCTTCCATGTCCAGACAGGACGACGAACCATCGGCAACAATACGAGGCTCGCGAAGGCGGCGCGCCAAAACGCCAATAAGGGCCCCGGCCAACCGGCGAAATACGGCGCCTTCGCGAAAAAGCCGCTACTGCTCCAGAGCAACGCCGCCGCCAAAACGCACAAAATGGCTCGCCGCCGCGCCGCAGGCAAAGCGGCCGCCGCATCGGCCACCGCCAAACTCGCCGGAGTCCCCGAAGAATCACGTGCACCGGAGCCGGAAGACATGGGGGATCGGCCTGCAGGGGAAAGACGGGGAACGGCCGAGCTTGGCCGGGGAAGCGAATTCTGGCGGCTCATCCCGACCACGGCAACCCGCCAAGCATTTCCCACTTTTCCCTTTGACTTGGCGAGGTTCGCAACTTGGCAGCCACGCTGTGGTTAGACTGTAAGGCCCCGGGAGATAGCCGGGTAGAAGTAAGGTGGAGGCACCCCATGCGACTCGGTTTCCTAAGCGCTCGAACCGTCTCTCAAACATCCGTCTCTCGACCGCTCGTCGGAGTGCCGTCTCCACCCAGATCGAGCTTTCGCGAAGCACTGGCTGCGGGCTGCCTTGTGGCCGTCGGCGCTTTCCTGGGATCGTCGGGGCCGACAGCGTCGTTGGCCGATGAGTCGGCGACGGTGAGCTCGCCCCGCCGCCAGTCTGCGGCGCCAACCGAGCTCGCTGTAACGCCGCAGCCTGTTTCCCGCATCGCCGGCGAAGTCGATCGGCTTCTTGGGCAGGAGGCTTCGAGTCCCGGCGCGCCCGTGCCGTTAGTCGATGACGAAACTTTTTTGCGTCGCGTGACGCTCGACTTGATCGGTCAGGCGCCAACCCCCGAAGAAACCACGTTGTTCGCGCTCGACACGGATCCGGGGAAGCGGTCCGCGATCGTCGACCGGCTGCTCGCCGATCCGCGTTTCGGCGAGAATTGGGGACGTTATTGGCGGGACGTGATTTTCTACCGGCGGACGGAGGACCGGGCGCTTATCGGCAGCGAGCTTTGCGCGGATTACCTGGCCCAACAATTGAACAACAATGTGGCATGGGATCGGGTCGCCACAGCGCTTGTCACCGCCGAAGGCGAGGTGTTGGAGAACGGCGCTACAGCGCTGTTTTTCGCGCACCGGGGCGAGCCAGAGGCAGTGGTGGCCGAAGCGACTCGAATCTTCAACGGCATCCAAATTTCTTGCGCCCAGTGCCATGACCACCCGACAGACCGTTGGAAACGCGACGAGTTTCATCGCATGGCGGCGTTTTTTCCCCGGGTCGCTGTGCGGCCGAACCCGATGAAGGGTCCGCTCGACCTAACCGTGACGGCCACCGATGTCGAGCCGCGGTTTGGACCACGGATGCCGGCGATGCGCGTTCGCGGCACGCTCGAACATTACATGCCCGACCTGAAAGACCCGCAGGCCAAAGGCACGTTGATGCAACCGGTGTTTTTCGTGACCGGCGAAACGGTGCCGCTCGGTACGAAGGACGCGTCACGGCGGACGAGATTCGCCCAGGAACTCACTCGCCGGGAAAATCCCTGGTTCGCCCGTTCGATGGTCAATCGCGTGTGGGCGGAACTCGTGGGCGAAGGCTTCTACGAGCCGGTCGACGACATGGGCCCCGATCGCCAGTGTTCCGCCCCCAAGACGCTCGATCAGCTTTCCTCCGCCTTCGCCGACGCGAAGCACGATGTGAAGCATCTTTTCCGCGTCATTACGCACACGGCGGCCTATCAGCGTCCGAGCCGTAGTCGGCGTGGACCGGACGACACGCCGTTCGCCGCGAATGTGGCCACTCGATTGCGTGGCGACCAGCTCTTCAACCAGCTGGCTGGACTGCTCGGCATCGTTGAGCCGCCGGCGGGCGCTGTCCCTGGTCCTGCCGGCAATGGGGCGGCCGCCGCCCTGCGCCGTGGCCCTCGCTTCCTATTCAACCAAGTGTTTGGCTACGACCCCAGCAATCCGCGCGAGGAGGAAGTCGGCTCAGTTCCCCAAGCACTCGTGCTGATGAACTCGCCGATTATCAACGGCGCGATCAGCTCGCGGCGCGGTGTGCTCGCCAGCCTGCTCGCTCGAATTCCCAAGGACGACGATCTGACCATGGAACTGTATCTGCGAACGCTCGGCCGAGAACCCAACGCCGACGAACTCGCCGCATGCCGTGAGCTCGTCAAAGAGGCCGGCGATCGGGGCGAAGCCTTCGAGGACATCCTGTGGTCGCTGATTAACTCGACCGAGTTCCTTCATCGCAAGTGAGCGAGACAGTTTGAGGTATTGTCCGTTTGAGATATTGTCCGTTTAGTACGAAGAGTCGCCGAAGCTTACAAGCGGAGCGGCGCAAGCCGCCCGGTCCGTGGCGTTACGCTGCGTTTCGCTTGCGGCGTTGCTCGGCGCGCTTGTCTCGACGCGATTGTCTCGTCGCCGAGTATCGCGTTCGTTTACCGGGCGGCTTGCGTCGCTCCGCTAGTTGCGGTTCGCGTCGCCGCTCACAAGCGGAGCGGCGCAAGCCGCCCGGTACGTAGCGTTACGCTGTGTTTCGCTTGCGGCGTTGCTCGGCGCGCTAGTCTCGTCGCGTTTGTCTCG
>JBJTOW010000608.1:0-3135 GCA_046074805.1 Planctomycetota bacterium
CCCCAACCCCAGCTAGCGACGGCAAACGGATCTTCGCATTCTACTCGTCCAACGACATGGTCTGTTTGGATCTGGACGGGAACTTGCAATGGTTCCGCGGGCTGGCGTTCGATTATCCGAAGGCGGGCAACGCTGTCGGCATGGCATCGTCGCCCGTGGTTGTCGACGATACCGTCATCGTGCAAGTTGAAAACCTGGTCGACTCGTTTGCCGCCGGTCTGGATGCCGCCACCGGCGAGACCCGATGGCGGACCCCACGCCGCGCGAGCATGAACTGGACCTCGCCAGCCGTATTCCGCACTCGCCAAGGCCGCAACGCGGTCTTGTTGCAATCTCCCAAGGTCCTCACCGCGCACGATCCTAAATCGGGAGAGCAGTTGTGGCAGTTCGAGGCGGATTGCCAAACGATTCCCACAGCCGTGGGCACGGATGGCCGCGTATTTGTGCCCGCGAAAGGAATAACGGCGCTCGACCTGTCCGAGGGGACCGCGCCCAAAGTGCTATGGGATTCGAACCAACTAAATCCTGGGCCCGCGAGTCCCTTGGTTGCCGGCAATCGCATCTACGCTTTGAATCGCGCGGGCGTTTTAAGCTGCGGCGACGTGGAAACAGGCAAGTCGCTCTGGCAACTGCGAGTTGGAGGGACTCATTGGTCGACGCCGGTCATCGCCAACGGCCGGCTCTACTGCGTCAATCAAGAAGGCAAGGCTCGCATTATTTCGCTCAGCGACGCCAAGGGTGAATTAGTCGGCGAAGCGGATTTCGGCGAGCGCGTGCAAGGGTCGTTGGCTGTGGCCGGCAACGCGCTCTTCGTCCGCAGCGACAAGCATCTATGGAAGATCGCCTCGCCATAGGCTTGCCTCCATTACCGCCGCCTCGATGGAGTTCTATGCTTCACTAGTCTCCGACGAGCGCAATGAGAACCGAAAACGCGTCGCGGGGCGCTCCTCGCGGCGCGTCGTTGTTTTCCTTCCAGCATCGAGTCGCCAAATCGCGTATTCGTGGTTTCTCGAGGCATGGCTTGACCGTCCCTCCGATCCCACACCGCTAGCCGTATCGTTCATCATGCAGCCGACTTCATCTTCGCCTAATCCCTCCTCGAACTCGTCATCATCGTCGTCATCCGTGCCGACATCGCCTGTGTCGTCAAAGTCGCCTACGTCCCATTCCGGCGACTCGCAAACTCCAACCACCATCGCGATCACGCCGCTTCCCGTCGAGATGCGGCTCAACGCGGTCGTTCGTCCGCCTGGTTCAAAAAGCATTACGAACCGAGCGTTGGTATGCGCCGCGTTGGCGGAAGGCGATTCGCTACTGCACGGGGCGCTCGACAGCGACGATACGCGAGTGATGGTCGACTCGCTCCAGCGCTTGGGGCTGGAAGTCCAGCAGGATTTGGCGGCGGCGACAATCGCGGTCGCCGGTTGCGGCGGACGTTGGCCACGTCGACAAGCCGACCTTTTCGTTGGCAACAGCGGCACGACGATCCGGTTCCTCACCGCGATGTTGGCGATCGGCGAGGGAGAATATCGGCTCGATGGCGTCCCACGGATGCGCGAGCGCCCCATTGGCGACTTGCTCGACGCCCTGCGTTCTCTTGGCGTCGACGCGCGAAGCGAACTAGGGAATGGATGTCCGCCCGTGCTCCTGCGAGCCGCCGGTCTTCCAGGTGGTCGCACACGCGTGCGCGGGGACATTTCGAGCCAATTCCTCAGCGGCTTGCTGCTCGCGGCGCCGTACGCTCAACGCGATCTGGAAATTGAAGTCGATGGAGTTCTCGTCTCGCAACCGTACGTGACCATGACCTTGCGGGTCATGGAAGCGTTTGGCGTTTCCGTCGAAGCGCCGCGGCTCGAACGCTTCTCCATCCCCGCCACGACCCGTTACGGCGAACAAAAGTACCTCGGACGCGGCTACGAAGTGGAACCGGATGCGTCGGCGGCGAGCTATTTCTGGGCGGCGGCGGCGATCGCGGGCGGACGCGTGCTCGTTCGCGGCCTATCCCGCAACGCGTTGCAGGGCGATGTGCGATTCGTTGATTGCCTTGAACGCATGGGCTGTGATGTGGAACATTCCGCCGACGGCATTGCCGTTGTCGGCGGCCAACTTCGTGGGATCGAAGTGGACATGAATGCGATCAGTGACACCGTGCAAACGCTCGGGGCCGTCGCCCTGTTTGCCGAAGGGCCTACGACCATCTCCGGCGTCGCCCATATCCGCCACAAGGAAACCGACCGGATCGGCGATCTGGCGAGGGAACTGCGTAAGCTTGGAGCGACCGTCGACGAGTTCGAGGACGGCTTACGTATTGTGCCCGGCGCTCTCCATGGCGCCGAAATCGACACGTACGATGACCATCGGATGGCGATGAGCTTGGCGCTGCCAGGACTGCGTGTCCCTGGTGTGGTCATTCGCAACCCACAATGCACCGCCAAAACGTATCCCGGTTTTTTCCACGACATGGAACGGCTGCGAACCCCCAGCGGGCCAAAATGAACCCGCCTTCGCCCATCACGATGGAGTCGCTACGCAAGCCATGAACATTCACAGCAGCGACCCATTTCGGCCACGCGATGGCGAGGAAACTCCGCAGTCATCGGCCACTGAGAAAAGCACATCGACGGGACCGACGAACGAAATCGGCAACGCGGGTCCTGCCCGCGTTGCCAGTCGCCGACGTTGGTTGAGCATGGCAGGACTCGCAGGGGCCGGGACAATCGCTGGGATCGGCGCGACGACTTGGTCAACCTGGAACGCGTCCGACGAGGAAGTTTTGCGCTCGGGACACGTTCCACGTTCGCCATCTTGGCCCGCGTCGCTGCCGCGCGACGCCCGATTCCTAGGCGATCGCGCGATCACCGATCGGATAGCCGCCGCTCGCCATACAAATTTTTTTGAATTCAGCCGGTTCAAATCGTGCTGGCGATATGTCGAACGGTTTCAAGCCCTACCTTGGAACTTAACCGTCAGCGGATTGTGTCGGCGTCCCCTGCGGTTTGATTTCGACGAACTCGTTCAGCGGTACGCGCCCATGCTCACGGAGCGTTTATATCGGCATCGCTGCGTTGAGCGCTGGGCGATGGCGGTTCCCTGGGCAGGATTTCCGCTCGCCGAACTCCTGCGTGACTGCGATCC
>JBJTOW010000609.1:0-12179 GCA_046074805.1 Planctomycetota bacterium
GAACGCGACGCGCGCGAGCCGTTCCAACGCGGCGGTTGTCGCTGGCCACCGAGGAGGCGCCAGCCGCTTGTGGTCGCTCGATAGCTCGGCTGTTAGAATTCGGGCCCTCCCGGCCGAGCCGAGGCCCGCAACGCCCCGTTCACCTTCGGCCGATAACGCCCCGTCCATAATCCTTCCTGCGAGACAACAGGCGATGACGCTGGAACTTTTGATGCTGTGCGTGTTGAGTGGCGCGGACTGGCCGCAGTTTCGCGGTCCCAACGCGGACGGCCACGCGGCCGGACCGGTGCCCGCTGTCGAATGGTCGGACACCAAGAATGTCGTCTGGAAAGTCTCGCCGCCCGGCCTCGGCTGGTCGTCGCCGTCCGTGGTTGGCAACCAGATTTATTTGACAACAGCCGTGCCGCAGGACGGCGGCCTGTCGCTGCGAGTCCTATCGCTCGACACGGCCACCGGTAAAACGCTCTGGGATCGCGAAATCCGCGCCGTGCCGAAGGCGCCGTCCATTCATTCGAAAAACAGCCACGCCAGCCCCACGCCCATCGTGCGCGACGGCGCCGTCTACGTTCACTTCGGCGCGCTCGGAATGGCTCGACTCGACGCGAAGACCGGCGAGTTGGCTTGGCGATGCGACGAACTCCAATATCCGCCCGTGCATGGTTGCGGCGGCTCGCCTGTGCTCCACGACGGCAAGCTGGTCGTGGCCTGCGATGGCAGCAACACGCAATTCGTCGCCGCCGTGGATGCCGCGACAGGCAAGGTCGCCTGGCGCAAGCCGCGGTCGGTGAAACCCCGCATCGGCCACTCGTTCGTCACCGCCACGGTCGTCACCGTGGATGGCAAGCCGCAGGTGTTGGCGCCCGGCCCCGATCACTGCGCGGCCTACGACTTGGCCACCGGCGAAGAGCTATGGAAGGTGCTCGCGCCCGGCTGGTCCGTTGTGCCGCAGCCGGCGATCGGCCACGGCTTGGCGTTCTACAACCACGACTTCGACAATCCCGAATTGATGGCCGTGCGGCTCGGCGGTTCGGGCGACATCACCCAAACTCACGTAGCTTGGCGTTTGAAACGCGGCGCTCCCAGCACCCCCTCGCAGCTGCTTATCGGCGAAGACCTGTATTTCGTTTCCGACAAAGGGATCGCGACCTGCGTGAACGCCAAGACCGGCGAACCGTACTGGTCCGAGCGGCTCGGAGGCAACTTCTCCGCCTCGCCGATCGTCGTTCAAGATCGCATTCTGTTCCTCAACGAAACGGGACAGGCGACTTGGGTCCGCGCGGGTCGGAAGTATGAAATGCTGCAACGCAACGAATTGCCCGGCAGCACGCTCGCCACGCCCGCTTTCGCTGGCGGCGCTATGTACTTGCGAACGGACTCGGCGCTTTACAAGATCGCGACGCAATAAGCCGAGCACGGCGATGCGTCGGGGCTACCAGACACCCGGACGCTCGCGCGTCTCGGCTATTAAACACCCGGGCGCTTGCGCGTCTTGGCTACCAAACACCCGGACGCTTGCGCGTCTCGGCTACCAAACACACGGACGCTTGCGCGTCTCGGCTATTAGTTACCCGGGTTGTGGCCATGTCTCGGCGATTGTTTTCGCGACTACCGAAACCTTCCGGAGCCGTTGTCGTATGCTCGCTATTGCTGCCGTTCCCGGTTCGAGCTTGCCGGTCCTGCGCGACGAGCCCGAGCCGCCGCGCCCCGGCCCCGGCCAACTGCTCTGCCGGACGCTCGAACTGGGTGTCTGCGGCACGGACCGCGAGATTTTACTGTCGCAGCGCCCGGCGACACCCGGCGGAAGCGAACGGTTGATCCTGGGGCACGAATGCCTGGCGCGGGTCGAAGCATACGGGTCCGGCGTGGACGGCTGGCATCCCGGCGAGCTTGTTGTGCCGGTCGTCCGCCGCGCGCTTCCCGAGTTCGCTCGGGGACATCGCGTCGACATGTTGGCGTTCGGCTGTTTCACGGAACGCGGCATCTTTCATGAAGACGGTTTCTCCGCTACTCGCTGGCTGGACCGTCCTGAGCATCTTCTGCGAGTGCCTGCCGCGATCGCTCGCTTCGCCGTACTAGCGGAACCGCTGGCCGTTTCCGAAAAAGCGGCGAACGAGGCGCTCGCCGTGCAGCAGGCCCGCATCGGTCCCGATGAATGGCGGACGCGTCCGCCGCGAGTGCTGGTGACGGGGCAAGGACCGATTGGCTTCACCGCCGTGTTGGCGGCCGTCGCGCGTGGCTGGCCCGTGACGATGGCGGGCCGCGATCCAGTCGACTCTTTCCGCGCTCAGCTCGCGCGGCGGTTCGGAGCCGACTATCGGCAACTCGACACGCTGGCAACGGCGGCCGCCGAGCGGGACGCGGCCAGTTCTGCCGCCGTGTTCCGCGCTCCTGAATTTCTGGCGACGGCGCTGCGCGATGGCGTGGCGATTGAACGCGACGCCTTTGATTTGGTGCTGGAATGCACTGGCGCCGACGAAATCATGCTGCTCGCCGCCCAAGGACTCGCCTCGCGCGGAGTGATGGTTTGGCTCGGCAGCACCCGCATCCCGGAACCGCGTTGGCGGAATGTCGAGCGTCTGATGCGCGACGGCATTCTGCGCAACCATCTGCACCTGGCCACCGTGAACTCGGCGCCCCGCGACTTCGTCGACGCGCTGCGGCATCTCGAGATTTTGTCCACCAGTCATTCAGCCGAACTTTCGGCGCTGATCACCGACCGCGTGCGTCCGCAAGACGCATTGTGGCATTACACGAACCGCACGCCGCAAGGCATCAAGACCGTTGTCGATTATTCGGAGCCCTCGCTGTGAGCCCACCACGTCGTTTCCTTTCCGAGTTCACTGTGTGGCTTGTCGCTGCCTGCTTGGCGAACTCCGCGTACGCCCAAGCCTTGCCCGCACCCACCTGGTCGGCTCCGATGGCCACGGTCGATTTGACACTGGGGGAATCGTCCGAGGTGGAGTTGCCAGGCGGCGGCAAAGCGAATGTCGAACTGCTCGAACTGAAGGAGATTCGCGACGCGGTGCGGGGCGCCGTGCGGCGGGCGACGGTCAAGGTTCGCGTGAACGGCGAGATCGCCGAACTGGTGTCGGCGAACTATCGCTTGCCGACGACCGTGAGCGGAGTGCGGATCGACTGTCCGATTACGGCGGGCTATCCCCGTAATTCGACACAGACATCGGCGCGGCTCGATCCGTGGGGACTGGACAAAGACGCGCGGCTGCGGCTGTGGCCTGCCCAAGGGCCGCTCATCGACCCCGACACCTTTCAGTATCCAGCTAAACAAGCTTGGTTCGCGACCGCGACGCAAATGGCCAACGAGCCGACGTATGTGGATGGCGGCGAAAAGCCGGGCAAAGGGGCCGTGTACTACCACTACGGACTCGACATCGGCGGCGCCGAAGGGATGGTGGACGTTGTCGCCGCGACGGATGGCCTAGTGCTTTCGGTGGGAACAGAGACGCTTCCTGGTTTTGAGAAAACACCGGTCGCGCCGCGGTACGACGTTGTCTATCTGCTCGATCCTCGCGGCTGGTTCTATCGCTACAGCCATCTGAAGACGATCGCGCCAGCGCTGAAACCCGGCGGACGGGTGCGCCGCGGCGAAGTGATCGGCGTCTTGGGGAAAGAAGGCGGCAGCGGTGGTTGGTCGCATCTGCATTTCGACATCAGCGGCCGCCAGCCTTCCGGCAAATGGGGCATCATCGATGGCTATGCGTTTCTCTGGGAGGCGAATCTGCGGGAGCGGCAACCGGCGTTGATCGCCGTCGCGCGACCGCATCACTTTGCGGTGACCGGCGAAACGGTCCGGTTGGATGCGAGCCGTTCGTGGTCGGCGGCTGGCAAAATCGCCTCTTTCGCCTGGACGAGCGCGAATGGTGAAACGGCGTCCGGCGCGGTTTACGAGCGGCGCTATGACAAGCCGGGTGTGTACAGCGAAATCGTCAAAGTGACCGACGGAGCGGGGCGTGTCGATTATGACTTCGCCATAGTCCATGTGCTGGATGCGGCCGATCCCGAGCGGCTTCCGCCGTCCATTCATGCGGCTTTCAGCCCGACGATGGGCATTCGCGCCGGCACGCCGGTCACATTTCTGGTGCGAACTTTTCGCACGACGGACGGTGCGGAAACATGGGATTTCGGCGATGGCACGCCGCCCGTCACCGTTAAAAGCGACGGCAATGTGAAGCCGCTCGCAGCCGACGGCTACGCGAAGACCACACACTCGTTCGCCAAGCCTGGCATCTACATCGCGCGCGTGCAACGCGCTAATAGCCAAGGCTTCACGGCGACCGCGCACGTCAAAGTTGTCGTCGAGCCTTAACTTCAATAGTTCGTGGCATGAACATTGACCCGCACGCGACGAAGTTTCATCGACGTCGTCGCACGCGGCCCGCGTTGCGGCGTTGCAGGCGGAGATCGTTGAGTCCGTGGTAGGTGAGCAGCAGGGCGCCATCAGCGGCGCATTGATCGAATAGCGTCTCCCAGAAAGGCTCCTCGCCCGGCCAGGGGAAGACAAAGATCAGATCGAAGTCGTCGATCTCGAGTCCCAATTCGTCGTAGGCGTCGGGCGAATCGGTATCAACCAGCGATTGTTCGACGAGGAACTTCTCCAGCTTCTGCTTACCCGGCGGGATGGCGCTACCGTAGCCGAATTGGGCCGCGATATCGAAATCTTCGGCGAGCTGTCGAGCTTCATCCACCAACAGTTGCTCGACTTCGATCCCGCAGGCGTCGAAATCGTGGAGCGCCGCGAGCAGTGTGATCACGCCGAACCCGCTGCCCCATTCGCAGAACGCTTGCCCCGCCGCCAGTTGCCGCTCCACGATCCAGCGGAGGCACGCATCGACCATGCGGAAGTCGCTGGGTACAAAGCCGTGGATGAGCGGCCCGCGGCGTCGATGCGTGAAGTCGTCGATACGGCGATCCGCCTCGAGCAGCATCTCGGCGGCTCGACGCGACGGCGGCTCGGCCCGGGAAAAATCAGGCAGTTCAATGCGGGTGAGCATAGGTTTCCCGTGATAGGCAGGTGTGGCAGGAGCGACATAGAATACCCGACCACTTCGCCAGGAAAAGCCAGCCACGCGGCTTTGAATCGGACGTGAATCGCAGAACTTCAGGTCCATTTTCTCATCGAACGCGCATGTCCAAGATGACCGAACGGAAAGCGATTTATGGGTGACTCGCTCGCGGTGGCACCATCGGGAAGATTGCGGCTGGTCGCGACCGAAGATGAGACAGGCGAACTCGAGCCGACACTGCGTGCTTCACTGGCCAGCGAGTTCGCCGAATCGAACGCGGCTGGCTTGCTCGCGCTCGCCGCTCCCGACGTGCCTGCCGAACTGCCGGCGACGCTTGTCTATTGGCGCGGCTGGACGCGACTGTTTTTCCGTCATCTGTGCCAAGCGGAAGGCGAGCCCGGCAAGAGTTGGCGGTCGTTGCCGCCGCCAGAGCGGGAGCAACTGGTCGAACAGGCGCAAGCGGCGCCGCCGATGATCGGACTGGAGTACCTGACGGCGGAGTTGCTCGCTGCGTCCTGGGTGGAACTCGCCCAGTTCGTCGCCAACCATGCGGAGGCCGATCCGGCTGGTCCGGCCGAGTGGCTGCGGAAAATCAACCCGCTCGCGCATTTGATCGGCAAAGTCACCTTTCATTTGGCCGAGAACAAACGCGATCCCGAGCGGCCGTTCGCGTTTCTCGCCACGTTTGCTCACAAGCTGTCGGCGAAGTCGAAGCCGCAGCATCGACCGCTGGCGGACGCGCTCAAGCAGTCCGTCGCCGATGGCGATTACGCTCAACTGGAATTGCTGCTGGAACCGGTTCGCCGCGCATCCCAGCAGTCGCGGTTGGTCGAAAAGCTGCTCCAGTCGCGGCAACTTTTCGCGGCTCAGGCTTGGAAGGCGGACGAGGCGTATCGATTCCTCGTCGAGTCGCCGGCGATGGAGTCGGCTGGCATCGTCATCCGCCTGCCGGATTGGTGGAAGGCGCGGCGGCAAGTCCGACCGCGGGTGCAAGTGCAGATTGGCAAACGCGAACCGGCGGCCGTTGGGCTCGACGGAATGCTCGACTTCAACGCCCGCGTCACGATCGACGGCGAGCCGCTGACGGCCGAGGAACTTAAACAGTTGATGTCAAACACGCCCGGACTTGCGTTGTTGCGGGGGCGGTGGGTCGAAGTCGATCGCGAAAAGCTGCAACAGGCATTGAGGCATTGGCAGCAGGTCGAAGCGGAACATCCCGATGGCTTGTCGATGATCGATGGCATGCGGCTGCTGGCCGGCACTCAAATCGCGTCGGCGGACGAGCAACCCGAACAGCTCGCCCATTGGACGTCGCTTGTCGCTGGCGACTGGCTGCGAACGACGCTCGAACGCATGCGTTCGCCCGGCGAACTGGCGGAGTGCGAGCCGGGCCGCGACCTGAAAGCCACGCTGCGTCCGTACCAAGTGGACGGCGTGCGGTGGCTATGGTTCATGACCAAGCTGGGCCTAGGAGCATGCCTGGCCAACGACATGGGGCTCGGAAAGACAATCCAAGTGCTCGACCTGCTGCTGCAACGCAAGCGGGCGGCGGAAGAAGGAAGTGTTGGAGGCGTTGGCGGAGGTGGCCGTGGTAACGGAAAGGAGGCGAAGACAAACGCTGGCACGGCCAAACCGAGCCTGCTGATTGTGCCGGCGTCGCTGCTCGGGAATTGGAAGCAGGAAGCGGCGAGGTTCGCGCCGTCGCTGCGGGTGTTGACGGTACACCGTTCGGAAATCGAGCCCGAGGATTTAGAGCTGCGCACACGCGATCCGGAACGCGGATTCGCCGACTTCGATCTCGTGATCACCAGCTACGGAATGGTCCGCCGTCAAGCGTGGCTCGAACGCATGCGTTGGTCGCTCATCATTCTCGACGAGGCGCAGGCGATTAAGAACTCATCGGCGGCTCAAACCCGCGCTGTGAAAAAACTGCGGGGCGATCGGCGGATCGTCATGACGGGAACGCCGATCGAGAACCACATTGGCGAGCTATGGTCGCTGTTCGATTTTTCATCGCCGGGTCTGTTGGGGACAGCGGCCGAGTTCAAGCGGTTCGTGGCGGGGCTGAACAAGCGGGCCGACGGCGGCGCGTACGCGGGTTTGCGGAGGCTGGTGGGGCCGTACATTTTGCGGCGGCAAAAGACCGATCCGGCGATCGCTCGGGATTTGCCCGACAAAATCGAAATGCGGACGGAATGCGGGTTGTCGATAGCGCAAACGGTTCTGTACGCGAAAGCGGTCGAAACGTTGCGTCACCAGTTGGAAAGCGTCGAAGGGATGAAACGCCGCGGCTTGGTGCTCGCCGCCCTCATGCAATTCAAACAGATCTGCAACCATCCATCGCAGTACCTTAACGAACCCGATTTTCCGGCGGAACGCAGCGGCAAGTTCCAGCGGCTCGGACAGCTTTGCGAGCCGATCGCCGCGCGCCAAGAAAAGGTGCTCGTCTTCACCCAGTTCCAATCGCTCTGCCAGCCTTTGGCCGATTTTCTGGCGACCGTGTTTCATGCGCCGGAGCTCGTTCTGCACGGTGGCACGCCGGTCAAACGCCGAGCGGAACTGGTCAAAGAGTTCCAACAAGACCCCGACAAACCGTACTTCGTGATTTCACTGAAAGCGGGTGGCAGCGGGTTGAATCTGACCGCCGCGTCCCATGTCGTTCATTTCGACCGGTGGTGGAATCCGGCCGTCGAAAACCAAGCCACCGATCGGGCGTTTCGGATCGGCCAGAAACGCAATGTGCTCGTGCATAAATTCGTCTGCCGCGGGACCATTGAAGAACGAATCGATGAAATGATCGCGGGAAAACGCAAGGTCGCTGAACAAGTGCTCGACGGCGACGGATTGCCGAAGCTCAGTGAAATGCCCAACGACGAACTGCTCCGCTTCGTATCGCTCGATGTCAGCCGCGCCACCGCCGACGATCCGGGAGCGGCGGAGGATGTGTGAAGCGTGGCGGGTGGCGGGTGATGGGTGATGCAAGAAGTCCGAAAGTCGCTTTTCGGTCGGTTCGCGAACCGTTATCTTGCCGCACTTGCGTGAACTGCTGCGGCGTTCGTGCTCTGGCGGGCATCGCCGGCAGTTCTTTCACGAGGAACGCCGAAACCGTCGGCCTCATGAGGGCGCGATACGGGGTTGGAAAACCAAGTAGGGAAACAAGGCCAGTACAAGGAGAGAGTGTGATGCGGTGGGGTTCCTCTTACGGCGGTTGGGCTCCGTACGTGCCCGTTCATCAACGTCTTGCTCAAGGAGCGAAGGCGGCCCGCGATTTAGCGAAAGCGGAAAAACGCGAGCCCAGTCCGGTCATCGTTACTACGCGTGAAATCGCGAAAACGTTCTGGGGCAAAAGCTGGTGCGACAACCTCGAACGCTACAGCGACTTCGCCAACCGGTTGCCGCGGGGACGGACCTATCTGCGCAACGGCTCGGTTGCCGATTTGGTAGTCGAGTCCGGCAAGATTCGCGCCATCGTCTGTGGCTCGGAAGCCTATCGAATCGTCATCACGATTAAACCGCTCAAGAAGGAAATCTGGAGTTCCATCGAGCGCGATTGCGCTCGGGAAATCAACTCGCTGTTCGATCTGCTGCAAGGCAAATTCAGCAACGCCATCATGCAGCGTTTGACTCGCGAGGGAGATGGCTTGTTTCCCGCGAACAAAGAGATCTCGATGAGTTGCAGTTGCCCGGACGGATCGTACGTCTGCAAGCATATCGCGGCGACGATCTACGGCGTTGGCGCACGGCTCGATACACAGCCCGACCTGTTGTTTAAGCTGCGCCAAGTCAACCACCTGGAGCTGATTGGCAAGGCGACTGAAAGTTCCAACCTTGAACGGGCCTTGACCGCCGACCCGACGATGCTCGAAGGCGAAGATCTCGGAAGCATTTTTGGTATTGAACTGGAGAGTGACTCCAGCCCGCCGAAACGCTCGGCCAAGAAAGCCGGCAAGGCCGTCGGGAAGGCCGTCGGCAAGTCCGTCGGAAAGGTGTCTGGAAAGTCGGAAGGTAAAAAAGCCGGAAAGTCAGTTGAGACGGCGGCTGGTCATGCAGATGCCAAGGCAGCCAGCCAGGCCGTTGGAAAAGCTGCTGGAAAGGCTAATGAGAAGACGGCTCCCAAGACTGCCGCTCCGAAGAAATCGCCAGCGGAACCAGAAGCCACTCTAGCGGCAACTGCCCCACTGAGCGGCACACCGAAAACCAGCGCGAAGTCAACTCGCTCATCCGCTCCACGCGCACCCGCGACTCGCGACGCCGTGAAGCGCGCGACAAAGACTGTCGCGGCCACGACGAATTCGGATAGATTGAATGCGTCGGAAGCGATGAAGACCGCCGTTAAAACGCGTCGGCCGAACGCCGCGTCCACAAGATCGCCACGAGCCGCAAAGTTGGCCGAGGCGTCCAAGTCGAACGAAGCGACCGGTGTTTCCGTGACATCCGTTTCCCCAGGGGCGACTACAGCGTTGAAGAAGACGATGATTCTGACGACACTCCAGCAAGCGGCGGCGCAAGCTACGCCCGCGAAGACTGCGAAATCGAAACGCGGCAAAGCCGAGTCTTAGTTCGGAGCGGCAGTTGGACACCAACAGCACTTTCCCCGTCGAGCAGTGTTTTCACGAGCCTAACCGCCGCCAGTGGATTCGTTCGCTTGGTGGCGGATTCGGGGCCAGTGTGTTGGCCCATCTGTTGGCCGAACCGGCGGCCGCTCGAACGCGTATCGCGACCCACGAACCGCGGGCGAAACGCGTGGTGTTCCTATTTATGGCGGGCGGACCGTCGCATCTCGATCTGGTCGATGAGAAGCCGCTGCTGGCCAAGTACGCGGGGCAACGGCCACCGGGAGCTGATCTGCGGACCGAGCGGGTTACGGGTGGGCTGTTGCCGTCGCCCTGGAAGTTCGCGCCGGGCGGCCAGAGCGGTCTGCGGATCAGCGAACTGCTGCCGCGGATCCGCGATTGCGCGGACGACTTGTGCGTGGTGAAATCGGTGGTGGGCGGCAATCCAAATCATGCGCCGGCTGCGAACCATCTAATCTCCGGTCGCATCGACCAGATCCATCCGTCGCTGGGCGCTTGGGTCTCGTACGGGCTTGGGACCGAAAATGCCGATCTGCCCGCGTTTGTTTCGTTGAGCAGCGGCGGGACGGCGGTCCGCTACGTGCGGAGCGGCTATTTGCCGAGCGAGCATCAGGGGACGCCGATCGATATTGCCGAAAAGGATCCCACGAAGATGGTGCAGTTCCTGCGGAACCGTCACTGGGATGTGGCGACGCAGCGGCGCCAGTTCGAATTCCTCGAGCGGATGAATCGGCGGCAAGCCGAGTCGTCGGGCGATCAACAACTTGACTCGCGCGTCCGCGCGCTCGAGACGGCCTATCGCATGCAATTCGCGGCCGGCGATGTGTTCGCCCTAGAACAAGAGACCCGCCAGGTCCGGGAAGAGTACGGCGAGACGCCGATGGGCAACGGCTGCTTGATCGCGCGGCGGTTGGTGGAACGCGGCGTGCGTTTCATCCACTTGGAACTGGGAGGCTGGGACCATCACGAAAACATCGACAAGGCGATCGCCGGTTCCAGCCGCCAAATCGACCAGCCGATCGCCGCATTCCTTCAAGACCTGAAACGCCGTGGCCTCCTGGAGGAAACTTTGGTGGTGTGGGGCGGCGAGTTTGGCCGCACGCCCGTGTCGGAGAGCGGCAACGGGCGGGACCACAATCATTATGGGTTCACGATGTGGTTGGCGGGTGGCGGCGTGCGCGGTGGAATGTCGTACGGCGCCACCGACGATTTCGGCTTCCGCGCCGTGGAACGTCGCGTTCCCGTTCACGACCTGCATGCGACGATCTTGCATCTGCTGGGCATCGACCACGAACGGCTCACCTATCGCCATTCGGGCCGCGATTTCCGACTCACCGATGTCCACGGCGAAGTCGTCCACGACTGGCTGGCGTGATCGCTGGCCGATGCGCCGTTCTCATTCGCCGACCGCTTCGACGATCATCTCCTCGACCTCGGGCGCCCAAATGGTGGGCAAACCGTAGTACACCATCGCGCCAGCCCCCTCGTAGCCGCCCTCGGTGAGCACTCGACGCGATGGAATGTAGGCCATGACGTCGTTGGCGTATCCCATCACCCATGTCCGCGTGCCACGGCGTTGGCCTTTCAGGCGCACCGCGTAGTCCACGACGACTTCGCCGCCGAGGAACACCCACTGGATCTCGCCGCCGAGCTTCCATTCGCCAATGGGATAAGGGTAAGTCTGGGCGAGTGGCCGGCCGGCGTCGATTTCGCGGAGGAACATTCTGGCCCGCGACGCCAGGAATGAATCTTTCGATTTCGCGTCTTGCTCGATCTGGTCGCGGGTGGGCAACTTGTCGAGCGGCAATGGGATTTCGCGATAGGTGGCCTCGATCCGTGGGACGAGCGGAGCCATGGGCGCGGTCAGCACGTCGTCAACCGCCGTCGCCAATCGTTTCCCGTAGCCTTGAGCCAACTCGACGGTCCGCCGCGGCAGCGGGTTTTGGTCGGCTCCACAGCCCGCCCAAAACATGGCGACCGCATCGGGATACAGACGTTCAAGCTCGGTTTGCGCGAATCCTGGATAGTCGGCGCACCATTGGTAGAAGCCGAGCACGGTCGCATGGCACGCATAACCAAAGACGATCGTCTTTAGTTTGCCGGAGTCCGGTTCCCGCACGGCCAGCACCGGCACGTCGTGATCCATTGGGCCGTTGAGTTTGCCTTGAGACCGCACGGCCGGAACTTCCGCTTCGCGATTGGTCCGACGATTCACCGCGAACGTCGCGCGGCCACTTCCCCAACGCACATCCGCCGGGGCCAGCGCGGCGATCGCGTCGCCAACCAGCGTTACCAATTGATCCTCAAGGCGTTTCGCGTAAGCCAAGATCTTCGCCTGTTCGGCCTCGGGAACACGTTCGAAGTGCATGGGCCGCAGATTGAACCCGACCACAGGTCCGCAGTGCGTGTGTGAAGTGCTAATCGCGACCTGCTCGCGTTTCAACTGATGGCTTTGTTCCAGACGTTTCGCGATGGCGGCCGTCAATGTCCGGTCGATGCCGACCAAGTCGAGCGTGATGATCGCGGCGCGCGTTCCGCGAGCGTCTTCCAGCACCAGGGCCTTCGCGAACAGGTCGCTTGTGGT
>JBJTOW010000610.1:0-12694 GCA_046074805.1 Planctomycetota bacterium
ACCCGATGGGCGCGATCCCGCGAAACCACTGACGCACGCGGCGACGGCAACCGACGCGACAGTCACCGCCACCGACCATGACGCTCGAAAGAGACAGGACGTTAATGGAACCACTTCGCTGGCGGTGCTGGGGAAGCGCCCCAGCGGATTCGAGTGCGCTGCGCGACGGCTTGCAATCATGAATATGGCCTTGTCCAAGCTAAACCTTGCGGAACGCAATCGGGGGAACGAACTTCCACGTCCGATGCGCGGCAATCATTGCCACGCACTAGAAGACCCATCGTACCCCGGAAATCCAACGTTGACAAAGCGCTAGTGGATCGATCGCCGGTACGGGATGCGGGCCGTGTTCGGCTTCGGGGCCATCGCGATTCCGATCCAACCGTCGCTGAGGACAAACTGGTTGATCATCAGATCGGCGAACTCGGGTTGCTGCGCCATCGAGTGATTGATGAGGCTGATGGTCCGGTTTTTGGAGAGGACCTTGGAGAAGATAGTCCGCAACGCGAATTGATTTCCGACGCCTTTTCCCTCGCTGCTCAACTCAATGATGCCGTCGCGCACTAGGTTGGCATTGCGTTGATCGGGCGATGGAACGTAAGTGGTCTGAACCATGAAGTTCTTCCACTTCGAGTGCCGGTTCTGGGACAGCTCAGCGATTCGTAGCGTGAGTCGCAGCTTGCCGCCATCGCAACGAACACGAATGCCGTCGCGTTGGGCGAGCGTCACTGTCATGTCCTCGGGAATGTCCTCGGGCATCGGCGGCGACGGACGTCCGAACTTCTTCGACAGCTCGTCGCACAATTCCTGGATCGTGAGTTTTCGGCCACCAATGCCAAGTTGGTCAAGCGTGTTGTTGATCGCCGATTCGTGCAGCTGCACGCTCATCCAGCTGTTCGTCGGGGCTTGCGGTCGCGGCGTGTGGGCGGCTAGTTGATGGATCGCGGCGATCCGGTAG
This sequence comes from Planctomycetota bacterium, assembly GCA_046074805.1. Lineage (GTDB taxonomy): Bacteria > Planctomycetota > Planctomycetia > Pirellulales > Pirellulaceae > CAIXSC01. Next base: position 959 of record JBJTOW010000610.1, read on the forward strand.
CGGACAATTAACCGCTGATCGGTGGTTTCAAAATCGACCGGCGTTGGATCGAGCCCCATGTTCCGCAGCGGCATGAGCCACCGGGTCTGGAATTCGCCCTCGGCGTCCGAGAGGCGATTTTGGACTTCCTGGTCCAAGCGTTGGCTGGCAAGGTTGGCGACGCGGGCCTCGACCTCCGCGGCGGCGACCGAAGACTGCTCATGGTACTGCCGGTTGGCGATTCCCCGGGCGAGCCTGTTGAACAGCGGAATGTCGTCGAAGTCGGTTTCCAGTCCGCGCAAGTCGGACGAAGAGCGGGCCCGGGCTTCGGCTCGGTCGGTGCGAATGCCGCGTTTATCCACGGTCACATGCTTGCGGGCGTCGAAGTTCGCCATCGCGTCTTGGTAGAACGTCGCGGGCCCCTTGCGGCTCTCGGTTTGCGACTCAACATCCCCCCGGGCTTCCAATCCGAGCCGCCACTGCAGACGGCTCGGCACGAGAAACACCTTCAGACGCGACGAGGTCCGGCTTGTTCCCTGAACACGAGCGCTGTGAATCACGTCGTCAACCGGATCGAGCGAAGTATGCTCGTGCGGGAGAATGCGGTTGATCAACGCCGCGGAAATCGCCACCCGGACGTTCGCGTTGCGATAGTGGTCGTTGATTGGCTGCGCGGCCTGCGTCTCCGAATCAAGCGGCGACCAGCGTAGCGTTTGAAAGCCGTGGGCGACGCGACGCGCGTCCAGCGACGCAAGCGTCGTCTCGTAACGTTCGATCAACTGGACCATGTCCGACAGACCGACGTCTTGCCTGGAGTAGGCTCGTAGAGCCGCTCGGTAGTTGTGGAAGACGGGGTGGCTAAGGAATTGCGTCTGCGATTCGTTCAACGCGTCGACATCCAAGCGAGTAAGCACGACACGCGCGATGTCGCGTTGACGCGTGGTTGGTTCGTCCATGGCGCCGACGAGTTCCTTCGCTCGGTCCAGACACAGGTAGTTCCGCCACAAGTCTCGGTACTGGCTCCGCGCGAGATGCACTTCGACGGCCAGCTGAGCCGCTTCGAGTTGTCGGGTCGTGGTGAGCGACCAATCGTTTCCCGATCGATCGGTGGTCGCCAAACTGCACAACGCGTCCCACACCGCCACTCGCCGCGAAACTCCGTAAGCCGCCCGCAGGATCCGCACGCGCTCCGGACTCTCGCCCAGTGGCAACGAAAGCGTCCCCGCCTGGTCGGCTAGTTCGCCGAGCTCTTGCAATAGCCGCGGGGCGTTGGGGTCCTCCAAGCTGGAAAGCCCCGACAATCGCTCCAGCCGGATGCGGACCGCGTCGGACCAATCCACCAAGATCCCCTGCTCGGCGAACGCCTTGAGTTCCTCGAGCAGCACGGTGGGCGACGGAAGCGCCGTCACCGTCGTGGCGGGTATCGGGCCGCTGGGTGTCGGGCCGCCCAGTCCTGGAGTGGTAGGTGCCAACGTACCCGTTTCATCGATGACCTCGGCCAACTTCTCCTGTTTGGCTTCGGACACATTCGGCACCAACTCGCTCTGGTCTTGGGTGGTTGCCTGAGGCTTGGTTTCCAAGGGGCCTATCACCGCCATCGGGGCCTCTAAGGTAGGAGCGGCCTGAGGCAATTCCGGCAATGTCAGGTCAGCAGCAGCCGGTTCCGGCATGCTCACCGCTGGCATGCTCACAGTTGGCGTGCCTGGAGCTGGCGTGCCTGGGGCTGGCGTGCCTGGGGCTGGCGTGTTCGGGGCTGGCGTGCCGGGTACTGGTTCGGGCGAAACGGGCTCGCTCGGAATCGGCTCGTTCCGCGTTGGCTCGGTTTCCCCAACTGGGTTCGACGATGGTGGATTCGCCAACGCTGCCGTGGTCGGAGCTTCGGTCTCAGGAGCGTCAGTCGCAGGAGATTGGGGAGTTGGATTCCGAGGTATCGACGGTTCGACCGCCTGCGGTTCTGTGCCCACCGGCTCCGAGGATCGGGAAGTTTCATCTTCGACCAACGGCATGGCGGCTGGCGATGCGGCCGTTGGTGCCTCGCCCGAATCGGCTTGCGAGTAGTCCGGGTCGGGGACGGGGGTGGCGACGAAACTCAAAGGACCGGTGTCGTTAAGTTCCTCATGGCTGGCCGCCAGTTCGGAAATGGCTGAAAGTTCGCCGCGCGCAGCATTGGCGTCATGGGCGTAGACAGAGTCGGGGGACCGCGCCGCGTCCCGCGCGGGCGGCATGTCGACAGGTTCGGAGAACCGGCCGCGCCACGTGGACGGTGCCAGGAGACTCAACAGCGCTATGGCAAGCACCAGCAGCACAAACGGCCAAGCGGGCAGTCGCGACGCCAAACGGCTCATGCGTTCTTCCCAAGGCGGAAAGGACTTCCGAGACCGCGACCGCGAGTTGCTCAGCCGCGTTCTCGATGGACCGCCACGCTCGCTATGCGAAGCCGGACGGGACGCACTGCCCGCTCAGGGCAATGCGGCCAACGCCTACTGTCAGCAGAGTTCGCGCGGCACATTAAGGCTCATCGGTTGACATGGGCGTTAGATTCGACCCAGTGCATCGCTGCCCGCACAATTTGAAGCACCGCTGAAAAGATAGGCAACTCGCGCAAATCCTACGGGCTGTTGGGCCGTAAGGCGGGTCACTCGCCGCCAAAACCAGCTTCCAAAACCGTATCCGCATGTTCGTAAGCCGGCGCGCAACAACAGAGGAACTTGAGCGTTTCGACACCGGTGTTCGTGATCTGATGCGTGAGGCCGGGGGGGATGGCGATCGCATCGCCCGGCCCGACCGGGCGTTCATCCGCCCCAATTCGCATCCACCCCGATCCCTCCAGGATGTAGTAGATCTCTTCGGTGATCGGGTGGTGGTGTGGCGTCGTGGCGGCGCCGGGCGGCAACCGTGCCTCCGCCAAACTCTGCTTGCGAATCGCCGAATTCCGCGGCGCGAGCAGTTCGCGGATCTCCGATCCATCCTTCGTCGCAAAAGCGGTCACTTCGGCGATGTTGACGATATCCATCTTTTTCACACTTTGGGTTGCCAGCGATAGTCGTATGGCGCGGAGGTAGTGGTGCGGACGATGAAGTATCGACAACTCCAATCAACGCTTCGGTCCCGCCACCGCATTCGACGTTCGACGTTGGGTGCCTGAATTCGGCTGAACCTGCTTGTTCAAAAGGAGGAGACCCGCGATGGAAAAATATGATTTCGAGCTAGACAAGGTCTCTGAAACGATCTTAAGGATCGATCCGTCAGGCCGCCGGACAGCGTCGGTTCTACGTCGAACACTTGATCAGCTCTACGATGGTTTGCATACGGGCCGTTACCGCTGGGATCAGCTACACAAGACGGAAAAAACGCATTGCGGGACGCTCGTGGAAATCAACTTGCACCGGGAGTTCGGCTTCGAGGACGGGACGAAGCTAGACTATCAAATCGCTCGCATCGACGTCGATTGCAAGTATTCCCAATCGCTCTTTGGTTGGATGATTCCCCCGGAAACCCTTGGTCATTTGTGTATTGTTGTTTCGGCTGACGATGAGGAATCGAAATGGCATCTGGGCTTGGTTCGGATCGAGGAAGCGATCCTGACCAAAGGCGGAAACCGGGACGCAAAACGATCCATCACCGCGTCCGGCCGATCGAACATCCGCTGGATCTTCAAAGACGCGCCGCTGCCGCCAAACATTCTTCTGCATTTGCCCCGTTCACAGGTGGATACGATTATGAAGTTGAAAACGGGCCAGGATCGGGTCAACGAGATCTTCCGAGTCGCGCAGAGAATGAAGATCAGCCGAAGCGTCATCGCGACGCTCGCGCAACAAGAGGATTACATGAAACGCGTCCGTGGCAACGGAGGCGCCCGCAGTCACCTGAAACCCGAGGGAATCATCGTGCTCGGACATTTCCAGCAACACCAGAAGATCGCCAGGGACCTTGGAATTCCAGTTCCTGATAGCGGTGAATTGATCAGCGTGCGACTCGCCCCGACAACCAACGATGGGCCCGGGACGGTAGCGTTGGGCGGACGCTCATGGAGGGTGGCCGTGGACTCCGACCCGACATGGGAGGCCCCTGATTATCAACACATTACGTGAATTCAGTTTCAGCCCGCGTGTGGATTTTGACTTTGCTCAGACGGGCTGTCGCGAGTTCGTTGTACTGCGGGTTAAGTTCGACGAGGACGGCATTTCGCCCCTCTTCCAGCGAGACGGCTCCTGTGGTGCCAGAACCGCCAAACGGATCAAGCACCGTATCGCCGGGACGCGTCGTCAATCGAACGCAGCGCCGCACAAGTTCGCGAGGAAAGGCGGCCGGATGTCCGGCACCGCTCGTGTCTGGCCCAAGACTCCAGTAATTGCGCAGGTTGGCGCCGGTTTCCTCCCGCACTCCTTGGCAATCGTAGTAGTACCCCGGCTGTTTGGCGAAAAGAAACACTTCTTCCGTCGCGTTCGTGGGGCGATTGCGGACGCTTTCCGGCATCGCCGTCTTCTTGATCCAGACGACACGCGAACGAAGAATCCAACCGTCCTGTTGCAACGCGAACGCCACCCGCCAGGGAAGTCCCATGAGATCGCGGTCTTTGAGCCCCCATACATCGGGAACCTTACAGTTCCGTTTCTGGATGAGTTTTTTGGTGTTGCCAACCTTGGCGTTGGGCCCGCAGTTACCCACACCGCCGTTGCGCGCGTAACCATCGCCGACGTTCAGCCAAACAGTTCCGTTGTCACGCAGCACTCTTCGGACCTCGCGGAACACATCGACAAGGTTCCGCAGGTAATCTTCGGGCGAGGATTCCGCACCAATTTGGTCTGGGTGGTCGTAGTCGCGAAGGCCCCAATAAGGCGGCGAAGTCACGCACGTTTGAATCGACTCGGGATGGATCGTCCGAAGCACGGTCCGGCTGTCCCCGGTCAAAATGGTCACGCCACCCAGAGTCTGCTTCATCGTCTTCGGAGCCACGGGAAAACCTCCTCCTGAAGGTGTACAAACGTACGCTAACACTTCGCCCGAGGCTTGGCAAGCGGCGGCGAAAAATCGTGCTTCACGCCGATCCGCCCCTCGTTCCGCTCCGGTCCGCCTTTCGTCTACCCCAAAAAACCGCTGTTCCAGAAAACGGCCGCGACGGGAGCACCGAAGAGCAACGAGTCGAGCACATCGAGAACGCCACCCATGCCGGGAAGGATCCGGCCTGCGTCCTTCTGTCCCATGTCGCGTTTCACGAGGGATTCGGCAAGGTCGCCGACCATGCCCGTGATCGCCAACACGGCCCCATATACGGCCCAGCGCCACAGCGGCTCAACCTCCGCGTTGGGAATGAACCATGGAACGCCGTAAAGCCCCACGGCAAGGGCTCCAAGCACCGACGCCAAGACGCCGCCCAGCGAACCCTCGATGGTCTTTTTCGGACTCAGCAGGCGGGCAAGTGGATGACGGCCGAAGAGTCGGCCCGCGAAATAAGCCCCGGAATCCGATAGCTTAACGACCACAATCATCGAAACCAGCGCCACGAGTCCCCAAGCGTTGTCGCGATAGGCGCGAAGAGCGACTAGGTAGCCGGGAAGAACGCCTAGATAGATGGCGGCAAGCAGCCCGTTGGCGATTCGCAGCGTGACTCCCCCCGGTTCGCGATATCGGGCCATCTCGCCCGCGAAGAGCAGAATCACGGCCACGGCTAGGGCAAGCGACGCGGGTCCAAGCGGCTCAGACCAGGCGGCGAGTGAGCGGCCGCCGTCACCCGCCAGTGGCAACGCGGAAGCCCCAAGGGCCAACCAAACCGCGACGTAGGTTTCAAAGGCGTGCGGCGCTAGGCCACGGTTCGACAGCATGCGACGCAACTCGGCGACGCCCAGGGTCGATCCCACCAACGCCAACGGCAAGAGCATCGCCCCAGGCGGCATACCGGCCGGTCGCTGATAGTCCAACCAGAGCAAAAACAAGAGGCCGCTGATTAGGAAAGCGGCCGAGACCAATCGCCAACGCAGCACCACGAGACTCCCGAAAAGACCCACTATCGGAAACCGCTCGGCGATTGTACCGCTCGCCAAACAGACTGGGCGATCGGGAGGCGGCGCTTTTGCCTAAACGCCGGATAAGCCGCCAAAGCGGCGGTCGCGGCCCGCGAAGTCGCGGATCGCGGCGTGCAAGTCCTCCTCGCGGAATTCGGGCCAACAGCGATTCGTCACCCACAATTCCGCGTAGCTGATTTGCCACAGCAAAAAATTGCTGACTCGCATCTCGCCCGCCGTGCGAATCAGTAGATCGGGGTCGGGCATACCCGACGTGTAAAGCCGATCGGCGATCGTGGACTCGACGATCGCCTCAGGCGAAAGCGTTCCTTGACGCACCTCGGCGGCGATCCGCCGGACAGCATCCACGATTTCACCGCGGCCGCCGTAATTGATCGCCAGGCAAAGCCGAGTCCCTGTGTTCGCGGAACTCAATTGAATGGTTTTGTCGATTTCCCGCAGCGTGTCGGCGGGGATTCCGTCACGGCGGCCAATAATCGACACGCGGACATTTTGTCGGAGCAACGTCTGCCGCTCCTCGATCATGTACTGTTCGAGCAGATGCATGAGGAAGCTGAGTTCCCGGGCGGGCCGCTTCCAGTTTTCGCTCGACAAACAGTAGAGCGTCAGTTGCTTCAATCCGAGCCGTGTCGACTCCTCGACCACTCGCCGAACGCTCGCCACGCCGCGCCGGTGCCCCTCGATCCGCGGCAACCCTTGCCGCTTCGCCCAACGGCCGTTGCCGTCCATGATCACCGCGATATGCCGCGGCCGGCGTTCGACGAGGACATCGGCGAGCGATTCGACGGGCGAAAGCGACGGCACGCGCGGCTACTCCATCATGATGGTTTGAGCGCGGCCGGGTCCGACCGAGGCGATCGCCACGGGCCGACCGACGAGCTCGGAGATGCGTGCCAAGTAAGCCTTGGCGCCCGATGGCAGGTCGGCGGCCGTCTTCGCTCCGGTGACATCCTGCAGCCATCCGGGAATGGTCTCGTAGATCGGTTTGACGCGTCGCAGGTCGTCGACGTGACTGGGGAAATGGTGGATCCGCTGTCCATCCAAGTCATAGGCGACACAGACTTTGATTTCCGGAAGATGACTCAACACATCCATCATCATCAACGAAATCACATCGATGCCGCTCAGCCGCGCCGTGTAACGGACGGCGACGGCGTCGAACCATCCACAACGCCGCGGCCGCCCCGTCGTCGTGCCATACTCGCGGCCCAATTCGCGAATCCGCACCCCCGTTTCATCGTGCAGTTCCGTGGGAAACGGACCGCCGCCGACACGCGTGGTGTACGCCTTCGCCACACCGATCACCTTGTCGATCCACCGGCCCGGCACGCCCGACCCAGCCGATACGCCCACACCGGAACTGTTGCTGCCGGTGACGAACGGATAGGTGCCGTGATCGACATCCAACAGCGAGCCCTGAGCGCCTTCGAACAAAACTCGCTTGCCCGCCTCGACGGCATCGAGCAAATAGGCGGTTGAATCGCCGACGAACGGCCTCAGTCGCTCGGCGTACGCATGGTATTCCGAGTGGATCGAGGCCGCGTCCAAGGTGTCGACGCGGGCATTCTTCCAACCGCTGAGCAGAAGTTTTTTCGCGTCGACAACGCGTTGCACCTTTTCCCGGAAATCAGGGCGGTAAAGGTCGCCGAGGCGGAACGCGTGCGAGCGTCCCACTTTGTCGCGATAACAGGGGCCAATGCCACGGAGCGTCGTGCCGATGTTCTCGCCGTCAGCGGTGCTCTCGTTCAACGCCTGGTCCTCGACGATGTGCCAAGGAAACACAACGTGGGCGCGATCGCTAAGCAGCATGTTCCCGCCCACGGGAATCTGCCGATCGAGCAGCGACTGGATTTCCTTAAGCAACGTGGCCGGATTGACCACCACGCCAGGCCCAACGACGTTCATCACGCCGGGGTTCAAAATGCCGCTTGGCACGTGGTGCAGTTTGTACGTCTGGTCGCCAACGACCACCGTATGGCCCGCGTTCGCTCCACCTTGGTAACGCACGACCACATCGAACTGAGCGGTCAGCAGGTCAACGATTTTACCCTTGGCCTCGTCACCCCACTGAAGCCCAATCACACAGGTTGCCGGCACAAGCTCGCTCCTGAAGCAGACGAATGAACGGTACGCACAAGTCGGCCAGTCTAAAAAGCCGCGTGCCTCGCGGTCAAGGTAAGGCCGGCTCGCGGCGAAGCGGCATGCGATGAGCCGGTTCCGGGAATCGCTACTAGCCGCCCGGACTATCCCAGATCCTCACCGATCCCGCTTAAACAAGCCCGGGCGGAAGGCCCCGACTACGACCAAGCGCCAAACGGCTAGAACGCGTCGTCAGGCTTGGCGGCTGGCGGTTGACGTTTACGGAACTCGCCGCCATCGGCGGCGCCACCCGCCGATTTCGACGCTGGACGCTTGCCAGCCGACCCGACATCGGCTTGGGCCCCACGTCCCAGCGACACGGTCTTCTCCTCCGACCGCCAACCGAGATATCCAAGGATCGATTGGACGGGAATCGAGCGAATACCCAACTGCTGGGCCCGAGAGATCATCAAATTACGTCCCTGCAATTGCGTCTCCACCACGTTGCGGTTGGAGGACAACCCGCCATCCACCAAGTAGCGGGTCAGCAGCGACATCTTCGAGACATCCGCCGTTCCGTCGTCCTGCTGTTCCGCATCAATCACTCCGTTGTTCAACAAAATCAGGTTGCGGACAATGTGCCGGTCATTGACGCCATCGCCGTCGATATCCATGAAACCGGTCAGGGCGAAACGGAGCCGCTGCCCCGGCTTCCACATCGGCGAGTAGATATTGTCCCCGGGTAGAATCGGGGCCGCGTTCTTGCTGTGAACAATGCGCGCCTCGGACAAGTGCGCTTCGAGCACCTTGGTCACTTCCAAACCGGCCTTCACGCTGTCGGGAGAGGGGCTGACCTCCGCCTTGTCATACACGCCGAAACTGATTTGCGGCCGGAGTCCATCGGCCGATCCAAGATTGATCATGACCACGTTCGCGCGTTGATTCACGTACGTCACGCGACCATCTGGCACGTCGAAATCCGATGTTTGCCGCAGTTGCTCCACGTCCTCCGTCAAGCCGCGAATCCGCGATTCGAATTGGGAGATTGTGCCCTGGAGCCCCTTCACATCCTTTTCGCCCTTGGCCACGGTGGCGTTGAGCTTGGAGGCCAGCTCGTCTTTTTGCGAGACTAATTTGGTTTTTTCGTCATTAAGCCGAGTGCGTTCCGTCTCAAAGTCGCCCGTGCGTTTCACAAGCTCCGCGGAAGCGTCCTCCTGGCCTTTCTTCGCCAAATCGATTTCCTTCTTCGCTTCGTCGCGAGCCGCCGTCAATTGGGTTTGAAGCTTCTTCTGCTCCTCGATCACCGTGACCAGCTCGTCGTTCTTGGCCTTGATGACCTTGAGCAGTTCGGCGGGAACGAGCCGGTAATTCGGCTTATCCAGCCCCTTGCCGTACATCTGCATGTCCTGCTTGTAACCCTCGTCGATCTTGTGGATTTCGGCGGCGGCGTCGAGACCTTTGAGCAGTCCATCGTAGTCGGCGTCCGACAAGGCGCTGTCCCAACCCAGCATGAACTTCAGGCAGCGGATTTCGACGCCGCGGTCCTGGGCCTGCTTCATGTTCGTCGCCGCCTCGGCGATTTTCGCCGCCAACGCCTTGGACGACTCCTCGGCGCTCCGGAAATAGGCGTAAGTCGAAATCGACAGGCCGACCGTGATGATGACAAAAATGATCAGCGCGGCTTGCAGCCCCGTGTTCTCGCGCGCGGCCATAACTCGGTTCCTCGCTTCGCTCCAGGTCCGGACAAAAGGTGCGACAATTCTACATCGTACCCACCGATTCCGCGCCGACAATCATTCGGAAATGATCCGAAAATCGGAACCACGCCGGTTAAGCGTGGCGACCATCGCGCCCCCCCCAACGGCTCGACCGGCAACCGTGTCACAACCAGCACAACCACGCCCGGACGACTCAAGGCGTCCCGCCACAATCGGCCCGTGGAAAGCACGGGAGCCGGGTACGGCGAACTTCTCAGTCCGCCATCGCCGCGCGAAGGACTGGAAGTCCGTCGTACGAAGTGTTCACCCGCCATGGGAGGGCTACTCGTGCCGGAGCGCCTCGATTGGGTCCATCTGGGCGGCACGCATGGCCGGGTACAGTCCAAAGACCACGCCGACGGCGACCGAGATGCCGAAGGCAAGCGGAATGGATGCCGGCACAATGCTCGGCGTGACGCTCTTCACCACCGTAGGCAGGTCCTGCATCACCTGCGGCCAGTAGGCCGCCACCAGATTGCGAGTCTGTTCGATTACCACGGGGCAAAGCAGTCCGATTAAAACCCCGGTCAGCCCTCCCACCACCGACAACGCGATCGTCTCCACCAGGAATTGCTGCACGATATCGCGGCGGCGAGCCCCCAATGCGCGGCGAATGCCAATCTCCCGAGTCCGCTCGGTCACCGTCGCCAACATGATATTCATGATGCCGATACCACCGACGAGCAACGAAATGGCGGCGATCAATCCCATGAACACCATGAACATCAACCGCGTCGTCCGCGCCTGCTCAAGCAGTTCATAGGGCACAACGATCGCGATGTCTTGCTTCTTGTCGTGATCGCGAAGGGAGTCTTTCACCAGTTCGGCTGTTCGAGGAACGTTTTGAACCCCTTGGACTCGCAAGGTGATCTGGTTGAGTTCCAGGATTTCGCCTTCGAAACTGCCACTGCCGCGGGTCACCACGATATCGCCGATGCGTTGGCGGCACGTGCTGATCGGTATGTACATGTCGTTGGAAAAATCCTGGGCCTCCAAGGAACCGCCGATCGCCGCCGTCGCGTTGCGTTCCTTGAGCACCCCCACGACCATGTAATAGTCGGTGTGCTCCGCAAGATAGACACGGCGGCCAATCGGATCCTCGAACGGAAATAGGCGTTCGGCGACGCGGGCCGCCAGCACGCAATGCGGTTGCCGTTCGCGGACCTCGGCGTCGCTAATGAAATGCCCGCGGTCGATTTCCAGCCGAGTGATTTCCGCGTATTCGGGTGTGCAGCCGACAAGGCGGCCATCCACCAACCGTCCTCCATTGCGAATCTGCCGCCGCATTTCCCGGATCGGCACCGCCTTTTTAAGCGTCGGAATCGTCTCGACCAGCTTGTCGAACTCGGCTCGCTTCAGGCCATACGGAACCGGTCCGCGGACGTTGGCCGTCGCCTCGCGCGGCGGTTTGATCGAACGCACGATGATGTTGTCCGCGCCCAGCCCCTCGATCTGCCGCTGCGCTTCGCGGCTGATCCCTTCGCCGATCGCCAGGAGCCAAATCACGCTCGCCACGCCGATGAGGATACCCAGCACCGTCAACAGCGAACGCAAAGGGTGCAACAGTAGACTTTTCGTGCCTAATCGCCACGTTCGCAGCCACAGCATTTCGCTCAGCCTCCGGCCAGCACCACGGGCCGTTCGACCTGCGGGCGGATTTGGTTCGCGTTGATTTGGTCGATCTGAATCAGGCCGTCTTTCAACCGCACGATTCGCTTCGTGTGCCGCGCCACATCGTCCTCGTGCGTCACCATGATGATCGTTTTGCCGCGATTATTCAGTTGGGCGAACAGGTCCAGGATTTCCGACGTGGTCTTGGAATCCAAGTTACCCGTGGGCTCGTCCGCCAAAATGAAATACGGATCGTTCACCAGACTGCGGGCGATCGCCACGCGTTG
>JBJTOW010000611.1:0-3664 GCA_046074805.1 Planctomycetota bacterium
GATTGGCGGAGGTTGCCGCGCAGCTAGGTAGCGACATACCGTTCTTCATCGGGCGCAACCGAATGGCGGCGCGAGCCGCCGTGTGCCGTGGGCGTGGCGAACGAATGGAATGGGTGGAGGATTTGCCGCGATGGCCGGTGGTAGTGGTGCGGCCGCCGGTGGGACTGGCTACAGGGCCCGTGTTTCGAGCCTGTCAGCCGGCCGACCATCCGTTGTCGGTGCAACCGCTTTTGGACGCGTTGCGGCGGGGAGATGCGCGGCGGATTCGAGCGGCTTTGTGGAACCGGTTGGAGATGCCGGCGTCGACATTGTCGCCTTGGATCGGTCGATTGCGACGCTGGTTTGATCGGTGGGATTTGGTGGGGCATCAGATGACCGGTAGTGGCTCGAGTTATTTCGGTTTGTGCTGGTCGGCGCGGCAGGCTCGGCGACTCGCCGCGTTGGCGCGGCAAGCCGGCCTCGGAGCGGCTTTCGCGAGCTTTGCGCCGGCCGCCTGAGAGGGCATACGTCCAGGGGGACATCCAAGGAAGCGGCATTCGACTGAGCGATTTTCGTTGAAAAGTCATTCGATCGGACCGCATTCGTTTGGGCGCTGGTGGTTCGCAAGCTGATGGTTTCGGTGGGTGAACAAGTGTCCCGCGAATGATGAACAAGCGGGCGGCGGGATAAAGACAGCAAGCTAGGTGGCGGCAACGTGATCAGTAGGCAACTCGGCGGGAAGCCGGTCGGAATCAATCCGGGAGAGTGGGAATGGAAATCACCGAAGTGCGCATCAAGTTGATGGATAACGCCGACGACCGACTACAGGCGTTTTGTTCGGTCACCTTCGATCATGCGTTCGTGGTCCGCGATTTGAAGATCATTGGCGGAGCGAATGGCCCGTTCGTCGCGATGCCCAGCCGGAAGCTGACCAGCCACTGCCCGCAATGTGGATTCAAGAATCATTTACGTGCCCACTACTGCAACCAGTGCGGCGCCCGCCAACGCGACGACCGCACGGTTCGCGATCCCGACGGCCGAATCAAGCTCTACGCGGATATCGCTCATCCAATCAACGCGGTGTGCCGCGAGCAGATTCAAAGCCGGGTGCTCGCCGAGTTCCGCCAAGAGCTGGAACGATCCCGACTGCCGGGTTACGTGTCGCGATACGACGAGGACTACGATTTGGACTTTGAGTTTCCGCTCGAATCGCCTTCGGCCGGATCGCAGGAGGCGCCAATGTCGACTGTGAGTCCTGTCGCGCCGGCGGCAGAGTCCCCGACGGCGCAATCAGGCCCAGCCACGCCAGGAACTCCGCCGATTCCGCCGCCGCACGTGCCGCGAGGCAATCGAGCCTTCGGAGCGGGGGTGTTCGATGAGCAACGTCAAGAACGCCGAGGGCGGTAGCGACGCCATGACCTAGGATTGTCCCGCCGGCAGGGCATGGCGGGGCCCGCCGGCGTTTGTCATGCTCGCGTGCGGTTTTTGATCGCCGCTCGTTGCCTCAAGAAATAAATGCGAAGTCCGTCGAAACGCTTACGTGAGTAGTTGGCGAAGCTCGCGGGCTACTTCACGGGCGAGTAGTCGACGAGGGACATATAGACCGATTCGACTTTCGCGACGATGGGACCATCCTTTTCGGATTCGGCGCGGACTTTTTGCCAGTCGGGGTCGGCGCGGAACGCGTCCCACGATTTTTTCGCCGCGTCGGCGTTTTCGTGGGATACGACGTAGATCAGCGTGTTTTGGGATAGCTTTTCATCGGTCGGCACCCAGTACATGCCATTCTTCATGCCGTGCTTCTCGAACAGCTTGATGGTGTGGTTCTTGAAGCGTTGATGGAGGGCCTCGAGCCGGCCCGGGTGTGTGGTGTAGGTCCGCAATTCGTAGAGACGCCCGCTCACTTTTTTTTCCTCCGCTGTGGTGGCTCCCGCTGTCCACGCCATACCGACGGCCAGCGCGGCCGCTGCCAACATTCCCGCGATCAGTCGTTGCGACGCCATGTAGCCAAGTCTCCGTAAGCGCTGGTGGATTCCAGGTGAAATCGACTCTTCAAAGAAATCGACTCACCGGGGCGGCGCCGCACATCGCGGCGCCAAGCGAGGCCGCATTGTGGACGGGGCGCGAGTCGTCGACAAGAGACCGCTCCCGCATCCGTGTCTCTGCCACCGCCGAAACGCGAGTCGACGTGGGGTTGAAAACAGCCGTATTGCGGTGGACTGTCGCGATCGGAGGCGAATTCGCGCATATTGTCGGCCGTGGCGTAAAACGGATAGCCAAATCGGTGGAAAGCCAGAGGATTCGAGATGAGCGCGGATAGACGCTTGGAACGGGGCGAAGCAGTGCAGCGGCGGAGTTTTCTCCGGGACATCTGTGGCGGTTTCCTCGCCGTTAGCGCGGCCAGCGGGGTAGGGGCGTTTGAAGCTCTTACGCCCCGCGCGAACGGCCAAGAGCCAGCGGTGGATGCGTCCGAAAAATTGCGGATCGTCGTCTTTGGCGCGCACCCGGATGACGCCGAATTCAAGGCGGGTGGCACGGCTGCTAAGTGGGCGCGGGCCGGACACGCGGTCAAATTGGTTTCGGTGACCAACGGCGACATCGGCCATTGGAACATGGCGGGCGGGCCATTGGCGCAGCGGCGATCCGCCGAATCGGCGGCGGCCGCGAAACGGTTGGGAGTCGCCTCGCAAGTGCTCGACATCCATGACGGCGAACTCATCCCCTCGTTGGAAAACCGCCGGCTGATCACGCGGATCATTCGCGAATGGAAAGCCGACATTGTGATCGCCCATCGGCCTTGGGATTACCACCCCGACCATCGCTATGTCGGCGTTCTGGTGCAGGACGCGGCGTTCATGGTGACGGTTCCATTCATCTGTCCAGACGTTCCGCCGCTCAAAAAGAACCCCGTGTTTTTGTATTCGAGCGATGGGTTTCAAAAGCCGTATCCGTTCCAACCCGATGTGGTCGTCGCGTTGGATGACATTTTCGATCGGAAGCTGGAGGCGCTGCACGAATTGGAATCGCAGGTGTACGAAGGCGGGGCAGGGGGGAGCGCGGAGCAGTTCGCGGCCGTACCGCCCGCTTCCGCCCCGGCGGCGCGACGCCAATGGCTGCGGGAACGCTGGGAACTCCGACAGGGGCGGGAGGCCGATCGCTACCGCGCCGTGCTCGCCAAGTGGTATGGCGAGGAACCGTCCAAGGCGATCAAATTCGCCGAGGCGTTTGAGATCTGCGAATACGGGCGTCGGCCGACGGACGCCGAGTTGCGGCGGATGTTTCCATTTTAGCGACGAGGTTCAAATGCCCAGGAAATTCGCGGGAAAAAATCGCCCTGGACATGGCTAACCCAAACGGATAGGCACGTCCATTGCAATACGGGGCGAAAGTGGTTGGGGCGGCCGTTCCGCCTCGCTGGGGCCGAGGGGAGTCTCGCGTCGATGCATGATCGCATTCAGGCTTGCCGATTGTCGGGCAGTCGCAACATGGTCTCTGTGCTGGACCTTGGCGACCAAGTGTTCACGGGAATTTTTCCCCGTTCACCCAGTGAGCCGGTTCCCACGGGCCCGCTCGAGTTGCTCTGGTGTCCGGAGAGCGGATTGCTGCAACTTGCCCATCAGTTCGACCTAGGCACGATGTATGGCGAGAATTACGGCTATCGATCGGGATTGAACCAATCGATGGT
>JBJTOW010000612.1:0-9887 GCA_046074805.1 Planctomycetota bacterium
CGATGTTCCGGGAACGGTTGCTGCAACTGCCCGAGCAATTGGCGCGGCGGGAGGGAGTTTTCAAAATCATCGGTTGGCGATAGTTACGAGGCCACTCTGGAGTTTCCCGCTGTGACGGCCTGGAAAGTTGGCAACGGTGAACCCGAACGGCCGACGCTCAACGCGTCGGCTGTGCGCGTTTTAACGCCATTTGCCCCATAGACTTGCGAACAGCCGCGTCTCACGCGGTTTGTCTCTGCCGCGTCGCGCGTCCCGCCGTCGCCGAGCGATTACCGGTGCCAAAGGCGTCCCTGCCGGCCCGAGTTTTGGTTGTCTAACGTGCGCGTCCCGGTCCATGTTAACAGACTTTTCGGCTCGCTATAGGGAACCGAAATGCCACGTTTCGGACCGGCGAGCGCTCTGATTTTCTAAATCCTGGACTGGCGGGTTATGAATCGCGTAAACGTTCACGTAGCGGACTATGAATATCTTAACCCGAAGCGCCAGCGAGGGCCACAAATAGCAACCTGCCGGTTCGCCCTCGCTGGCGATTTGTGTAGTCGCCCTCTGCTGCCGTACGACGGACTTCCTAGTCCGTCGCGGCGTTGTTAGGCGGCCTGCCCGGCCGATAAGACGTTTGCGAATCCTCCTCGCCGCGGAGCGGCGAAAGCATTTAGCCCCATGCTTCAGCATGGGGACTTAGGTGATCGCTACGGACTGGGAAGTACGTCGTACGGGAAGGGCGGGCAGCGCTAGCCGATTCGCGAACGGATGCGGCGCGATAGTTCGGGCCAGGAGAGCGTGTTCGCCACGTCAACGCGGGTGAGGCCGCCGCGGCGGGCTTGCAAGATGCCGTAACGCATCACGCCCAAGCCATCCACACTGTGCGCGTCCGTGTTAATCACAATCGGCACTCCGGCCGCCTTCGCCTGCGCACAATGCAACTCGTTCAAGTCCAGCCGCATCGGATTGGCGTTCAATTCCAAAAGCTTGCCGTGCTCGACCGCCGCCTGGATCACCGCCTCCATATCCACCTCGTACGGGTCACGCTGATTCAACAACCGACCCGTCGGATGCGCCACCGCTGTCACGTGCGGATTCTTGATCGCCCCCAATATGCGGTCCGTGATTTGCGCCCGCGATTGCCGCTGGCCATAGTGGACGCTCGCCAAAACCCAGTCCGCCTGCGAAAGCACCTCGTCGGGCAAGTCCATGCCGCCCGCTTCCAAAATGTCGCACTCAATGCCCTTCAGTACCACGAAGTCGCGGACGCCCTCCCGGTGCAACCGTTTGTTCAACGCGTCGATCTCTTCCCACTGAGCCAGCAGCCGCTGCGGGTTCAACCCCCGCGCCATCGACACGCGCTGTGAATGGTCCGTGATCGCGATGTAACGCAATGCTCGCCGACGAGCCGCCTCCATCATCTCCTCCAACGAAGCGGCGCCGTCGGTCGCCGTCGTGTGCATGTGCAGATCGCCCTGGATATCCGCGAGCTCAATCAACTGCGGCAGCATGCCGGCGTCCGCCCAGGGGAACTCTTGCCGCCCCTCCCGCAGTTCCGGCGGAATCCACGGCAGCCCCAACGCTTGATACACGTCCGCCTCGGCCGCCCCCGCCACGTACTCGTCGGCTGCGCCAGCTCCACTGTCTTCCGCCAACCGGTACACGCCGTACTCGTTGATCTTCAGTCCCTGCTGCTTGGCGCGCCCACGGAGCGTGACATTGTGCTCTTTCGAACCCGTGAAATACTGCAATGCCGCGCCGAACGATTTCGCCGGCACCACACGCAGATCAATCTGGAAACTCTCGCCCGTGCGGACCGACATCTTCGTGTCGCCACGCCCGATCACCGACTTCACGGCAGGAAAACGGGCGAACTGGTCCATCACCGCCACCGGATCGGCCGCCACGACCAACACATCCAAGTCGCCGACCGTGTCTTTTCCGCGGCGGTAGCTACCCGCCATCTCAAGCCGCTCAACCCCGGGTGCCGCCGACAACTGCCGCCGCAGTTCCTGGGCCAACTGGTCGGCGTCGGCCCATAGTAGCCGCCGAGCGGCCGTTTCCGCGATCGACAGTCCCTTTAAGATCATTTGCTCGGTCTTGGCGCCGAACCCCTTGAGGTGCTGGACCTGTCCTGCCTCGCAGGCTGCCCGCAACTGATCCAGCGACTGAATCCCCAATTCTTTGTGCAGCCTCGCCGCTTTGCTCGGCCCGAGCCCTGGTACGCGCAGCATCGCCAAGACGCCATCGGGAATCCGCGATTCCAATTCCCTCAGCAGCGGCAGTTCCTCGCCGCGGATCAGTTGGCCGATCTTCTGCGACAGATCGTCGCCGATGCCTGCGATCGTCGGCAGCGTTTGATGGCGGCTGTAATGATCGGCGAGCGATTCGGCGTGGCTTTCCAGCGCCCTCGCCCCGTTGCGGTAGGCGCGAACACGAAACGGGTTCGCTCCGCTTATTTCCAAAAGGTCTCCCAGTCGCGTGAAGACCTCGGCGATTTGCGCGTTCGTCATGCGTGAATCTCGACCACATCCTTATCATGCACAACGTAATCGCCTTTCATAAGCGACCCATTGTGGACATTGGTGCCCCAGACTCGGGCACCTTTGAAATTTGCCGCCAAGTCGCGATGGACCAGTTCCGCGACGTCCAAGAGCGTGCCGCCCCGCCGCAGCGTGAATGGCCGATCATAATCCGGCTCTTTCTTGGTCGGCAACTTCGTGTACACGCGCACCACATCGAGCGCATGGTAGATCGCGTCCCGCAGTTGTTCCAACCCCATGCCGTGCTCGGCGGAAATCGGGAACTCCTCCAGGTCGAGCGGGCAGAATTCGCGCATCAGCGCCATCCGGTCGGCCGCCTCGGGAAGATCGATCTTGTTGGGAACCAGGAACGTGCGCGTGTACGAAACGCCGAGGTCTTCTTCGTCCAAATGCGATTCGCGGGCCAACCGCGTCTTCGATCCGCGGAAGCGATCCCACACGGCCTGAAGCTCGCCGATGCCGTCATCCGTTCCAAGATCGACCAGCAGCAACGCCAAATCGGCGCCTCGCACCAATCCGAGCAGATTGGAATCGAACACGTCAACCGTGATCGGCGGCGTGTCGATCAGTTGCACCATGACATCCTCCCACGGCATCATGCCGGGGAGCGGTTCGCGGGTGGTGAAGGGGTAGGGCGCGACTTCCGGCGTTGCGCGGGTGAGGCTACGGAGCAACTGGCTTTTACCCGAGTTCGGGCCGCCGATCAAAACGGCGCGGCCGGCCCCTTGGCGGGGAATGCGAATGCCGGGCGACGTTTTCTTCGCCGTCCGGTGCTGCTCTGCTTCCTGCCGAGTTTTGCTGATCTTCTGCTTGAGTTCCGCCTGGAGCTTATCGGTGCCCTTGTGTTTGGGCATTTCCCGCAGCATTACTTCCAGGCAACGCAATTCCTCGTCCGGCGTCGACGCTCGGCGATACTCGGCTTCCGCTTTGTGGTATTGCGGCGTGAGATTGGCTGGCATGGGCCCCGCCCGGGGCTACTCGGCCCCGGCCTCTTCCAGATAGGTGTAACCTTGCAATCCGGCTTCGTAAAACTTAACAAACTGGCCGGCCTGTTTATGGTCGATGCGGCCTTGCCGGATCGCCTCTTCAACGGCCGACTGTAAACGATGGATCAGGTCGCGATCGTGGAACTGGACGTAGTCGAGCACTTCGCTGACCGTTTCGCCTTTGACGATCGTTTCCAGGACGACATCGCCCTTGGCGTTGAGTTCGACATGGACCGTGTTCGTGTCGCCGAACAGATTGTGCAAGTCGCCGAGGATTTCCAGGTAGGCGCCGACCAAGAAAGCGGACAGGTAGTAGGGGCGGCCATCGAATTCATGGAGCAGCAGGGTGCGTTTCACGTCGCGGCGATCGATAAATTGGTCGATCTTGCCGTCTGAGTCGCATGTGATGTCCCCCAACACCGCGTGATGCGTCGGCCGTTCGTTGAGGCGATGGATCGGCGTGACCGGGAACAATTGTTTGATCGCCCAGCTATCGGGCATCGACTGGAAGAGCGAGAAATTGCAGAAATAGGTGTCGGACAGCGTGGCATCGAGCCCTTGGAGTTCCTCGGGCACGTAATCGGCTTGTTCGAGTAACCGCCGGATCTTGTGGCACACGCCGAAGTAAATCGTTTCGGCGAGCGCTCGCTGGTCAAGCGACAGGTAGCCGGTGCCGAAGAGCGTCATGATGGTGTCCAGCGATTGCTGGGCGTCGTGGTAGCTTTCCAGCACGTTACGCGCGGTCACGCCCTTGTAAGCGTCGAGCAGATCAAGCAGCGGTTGCGGCGAGTCTTCCGGGAGATCTTCTGGCATGTGCGGGCCGCGATGATTTCCACCTTGAGCGGAAACGCCGAGCACGCCGAAGACAAGAGCGCTGTGGTACGCCACCACGGCGCGGCCGCTTTCGGAAATGATGTTCGGATGGGCCACGCCGACTTCGTCGCACACAGTTCGCACATGGTGGACGACGTCGTTGGCGTACTCTTGCAGCGTGTAGTTGACGCTCGATTCGAAATTCGTCTGCGAGCCGTCATAATCGACACCCAGGCCGCCGCCGATATCGAGAAACTCGAGGCCGGCGCCACGTTTCGACAGGTCGGCGAAAGCCCGCGCCGCCTCGACCATCGCTCCCTTCACGTGACGGATATTCGTGATCTGGCTGCCAAGATGGAAGTGCAACAGCTTGAAGCAGTCGGCCATGTCGCGCCGCTTGAGTTCATCGAGCGCTTGCAGTATCTCGGTGACAGTCAAGCCGAACTTGGAGCGGTAACCGCCCGAGCCTTGCCAGCGGCCGGATCCGCGGGCCGCCAGCTTGATTCGCATACCGATCTGCGGTCGAACACCGACCTTCGCGGCGTAATTGAGGATCAACTCGAGTTCGGTGTACTTTTCGACGACGGGAATCACCTTCCGCCCGACTTTTTGGGCGAGCATCGCCATTTCGATGAATTCGGCGTCTTTGAAGCCGTTGCAGACGATTGGCGTGTCGACATCGGTCATCGCGACGACCGCGAGAAGCTCGGGCTTGCTACCGGCTTCCAGTCCGAAACCGAACGGCCGGCTGTACTCGAGGATTTTCTCGACAACGTGCCGCTGCTGATTGACCTTAATCGGGTAGACGCAGGTGTAGGCTCCGCGATAATCGTTTTCCCGGATCGCTTGGGCGAACGCGTCGTGGATTTCCCGCAGTCGGTCTTGGAGGATCCCATTGAAGCGAACGAGCACGGGCAGGTCGAGTCCGCGGGCCTGTAGCCGTTCGACCAATTCCTTCATGTCGATAAACTTTGCCGGGTCCTTGGTCGGATGGACCAGCATGTTGCCGTCGGGGCTGATCGAAAAATACCCCTTGCCCCAGCTCGGGATCTCGTACAGCTCGTTGGCGTCCACGGTGGTCCAGCGATCGACGGATTCCTTCAGCATGGTTGGCGAAGTCCTGCAATTTAGGTTCCGGCCGGGCGGAAAAGGCCCACAACCGCAACAATCTCGGGGAACGCGAAAGAAACACGCGGGGCGCTGAGGCGGCTTGCGGCGTTCGAGAACCGCTCGCTTTCCAATCGCTTCGCTACTATAGCAAAAGGACATCGGCACGGAATGGGCGAACTTCGCCTTCGCCGCCTCCCGCGAACTTGCGGAGGGGTTTCTTTTTCGAGATTGACCTCATGACGCGAATCGCTTGGATCACCGAGCCCCGACTTTCGCCCGCCTACGCGTTGGCGGCCGCTGCCACCGGTCGCCAACTCGTAAACGAACGCCTACGTGTCGCCGCGGCGGATGCCTGTCGGATTCCCGGAAACGACTTGGACGATTTCCGGGAGCGATTGTGGAGCGCACTGACGCGGTCCGTCGTCGCCGCCGCATCGTCGCCATCGAACACGGTGCGATCGGCGGTGGACCACGGTTCGCCGACGCGTTTGGAAAACACGCCGCAAGTTGGAAATCCTCTGAGCGGTGTGCTCGAAGTGTCCGCGAGCTTCGACCGCGAGTTCGCCGCATGCGTGCCGCGATTAGCGAGCGAGCTGCCGCTGAGAACGCGGCCATTTTTGGAGCTGTGGGAGGCTCGTGGCCCCGGGCTCCTGCGTCAGCTCTTCGGGCGCCAAGACGGTTCGCCGCTTGACGCTACCGACAATCGTTGTTTAATCGCCTGGGTCTATCCGGCGACCGGTGGCGGCGGATGGAGTGAATTGGGTGGGCGAGTCGTGTTTTTCGAAGCCTTGTTGACGAACGCTTTCGAGCCCTTGAGCGAACTTTTGCGACTGGCATGGCATGTCGCGTTCGCGACGCTGCCTACCACCGACACGAGCCGCCTGGACAGCACGGTGGGCGAGATTGCCGCTCGGTTCGGCATTCCACGAAGCGACGCGGCGGCGGCAGCTCTTATCCCCTCTGTGTTGGCAGCCGGAGAATACGTCGAGCTTGCTATGGCTGACGAAAGGCACACCGCCTTGGCATTACAAGCCTGGATGGGACTGGATCCAACGCGAGCCGTTGAACTCGCGAAGGTTATGCCCGCCGCCTGAGCGGGGAGGTCACTCGGGAAGGCGAGCTTCCATTTCGTCTTCGCGGAAAGCGTTGTGACGGAACATGAGTGTTATCAAATCGCGAAATTTAAACGTTGACGAATTGCTTTCGATACGAAGGACCTTGGATTCTATGAAATACGCTCGAGTTAGCCGAACAATCTGGCAACCATGCATGTTGGCCTGTTTGCTGCGTCTGGTCGTGCTGTTTAATCCGTTGCTGGCATGGTGCCAGGAAGACGAAACAACGCTGAGGGTGTTTATCTTCGCCGGCCAATCGAACATGGTCGGTTCCGATTCGAAAACACGGGACATCAAGCGATATCCGCCGTTTGTCGGGCTGGAAGTTCCACAGCCGGCTATTCGATTTTCGTACTGTCTGGGGCGGGAAGACAAAAGGAAATCGGATGGCTGGGTGGATCTCCAACCGGTCGACAACGTGGTTGGACCGGAACTGAGTTTCGCCCGCAAGGTGACTCAAACGATTAAGGCTCCGATCGCGATCATTAAAATCGCGGCGGGAGGGACTCATTTGGGAGGCGATTGGAATCCCGATGAGCCGAGTGGTTTCAAGATGTATCCCCTTGCGTTGCAGTGGATAAAAGACGCGTTCGCAGAACTGGACAAGCGAAAAGTCCCATACCGACTCGAAGGCTTCATGTGGCATCAGGGCGAGAACGATATGTTCAACCAAGAATATATGGAGAACTACGGTCGCAACCTGAAGAATTTCCTGGCTTGCTGGCGACGCGATTTGAAGACGCCGGATCTGAGGTTTTATATTGGGGAACTTTGCACAAAAACAATTTGGGGGATGGACCTGCGGCCGCGCATGCACGCCATTAGCGTCGGCCAGCGCAGTGTCACCAACAACGATCCGTTGGCCCAATATGTGCCCACGTCGCACGTGGGCGTGGAGATCGGCGGAGGGGTCGGCCTGCATTACCACTACGGCACGCTCGGACAACTGGAACACGGCGTCAACTACGCCGATTCTTACTTGCGCACTATCGGCAAGCTCAAACCGGAAGGCCGTCCACTCTCAAGCTGGCCCTATCCACAACGCAGCGCGGTCAAGTTATTTGTCTTGGCGGGCCACCGAAACATGGAGGGCGAGACGGCGTTCGTGGAACAGCTCACGCCGGGTTCCGCATTGCTGAAGGAAAACCCGACGATCGCGTACAAGTACAGTATTGGCGGAGGTTACAAGACGTCCAGGGATTGGGAACCGTTGCGCCCTGCTGGTTTTTACGACACATTTGGGCCCGAATTGAGTTTTGGGGAGACACTGCAAAAGAGCGGTGTCTCCAACATCGCCATTGCTAAATATACCCATAGCGGCTCGCAAATCATCGACTGGACCCCAGAGGGAAGCGAAGCCAAAACTCGGAATCTTTACCCCGCGTTTATCGCCTTCGTTCGCCAGTCGATCGCGGAATTGGAATCGAAGGGCCACACGGTCGAACTGGCCGGCATTTTTTATCATCTGGGCGAGAACGACATGTCCTGGGGGCCTTTCCGCCGGGGCGCGACGGCGCGGCTCATGTCGCTGATCAACCAAAGCCGAGTCGATCTCGGCCAAGCCTCGCTCAAGTGGTTCGTTAGCCAGCAACCCCCTACGGATGACAAGTCGGTCAACAGCATCGACGTGACGGCCGACTTAGAGCGGGCGGTCGCTCAGGCTGAGAATGTGATCCATCTCAAGGTTTTCGACATGCCAAAGCAGGAGTTCCAGCTTGTGATCGACGCGCCTGGAATCGTGTGGCTTGGAGAGGCGATGGCAAAGAAATATTTGGAAAGTCGTTAGTGTTTTCGGCCGGTCCGGCTTGGTTTGGGCTGGCGGCGACTGAGGCTTGGGCGTTAGCTGATGCGAGCTTGGAAGCCGGCGATGAGCATGCCGCTGTCCACTGCGAGGATTTGACCGGTGACCAAGGGGCTGCCGGTTACCAAGCTGATGATCGCGGCTGCCACATCGTCGGGCTCGCACACTCGGCCGAGCGGCAGCGCCTTGTCAAACGCCTCTTTGACGCGTTCGTAGTTGCCACCCAGTCCATTTTCGAGCCATCGTCCCGTGATGAATCCAGGGGCCACGGCGTTGACGCGAATCCGCGGCGCGAAGGTGCGGGCGAGCGACACGGTTAGATTGTCAAGCGCGGCTTTGGAGCAGCAGTAGGGAATCGAACTACCTTGCGCGAGCTGCGCCGCCGTGCTCGACACATTGACAATCGCGCCGCCTCCAGCTGCCAGCATCGGTTCGCGGGCCGCTCGGGCACAGTGGAACGCGCCCACCACATTGACTTGAAAAAGCCGCTGCCAGACATCGTCCGTAATGCGTTCCAAATCCGCAAACGGAATGAATTCGGTGGTGCCGGCGCAATTCACCAGGACATCGAGCCGCCCCGAGCGCGTGACGGTCTCGGCGACCAACCGCTTGGCATCGCTGTCCTCGGCCACATCGGCCTGGATGGCGGCCGCTTGGCCACCGCGTGATTCAATCAGTTCCACCGTTCGCTCCGCGTCGCTGCGCGATCGCGAGTAGTTGACAGTGACAGCGTAACCGAGTTCGGCGAGCCGCAGTGACGTGGCCCGTCCCACCCCTGTGCCGCCTCCCGTGACGATGGCGACCCGTTGTGGCAGACGCTGTTTGTTCGCGGCCTGTTCGGGTGCGGTCCGCTCATGGACGGACACCGGTGTCGAGGCGTCAAAGGCCGGATTGGCGTTCGCGGGCGAACTGGGCTGGGCGGGCGAATTGTGGATGGGATCCATGGTCGGGGCACTGAAAGGGAGTTGGGATGGGGCTGAATCAGAGGGGCGCCGCGTAAAACCCTCGAGGCAGCGGAATCGGTTGCTCGCGCGTTGCGGCCGATCGGGCTGGACAAAAAAATGGGCCAGGACTCGCCGTTTTCCACGAGGAGTCCTGGCCGTCTGTTGGTTCGCGACGCGTGCTACTTGGCGTCAGCACTCACCAATTTGAAATCGTCGGTGCGGAACGGCGAGGCGGGTAGGCCATCCTTGTTCGACAAATTGGGCTCGGCGAGTTGGTTCCAGCCAAAGCGGACAGCGATCGGCTTAGCCACCTTGTCGCTTGTGACCACCACCGAGTCGCCTTCGATCGTAGCCGTCGCGTCGACGAACTGCTGATCTTCGCCAGCGATGGTGAAGTGCGACAGCGGCTTTCCGTCGCGGGCGACGAGTCCGCCGCCAACGTGCTGGAACTTGATCTTCACCTTGTTGCCGTCGACCGACATTGAATCGTAAAGCGGCCCTGAATAGACAAGGTCGGCTTTGCCGTACGTTTTGGCGAGCGCCCAGAGCGCGAGTCGTTTGCCAACATCCTGCTTGTTCTTCGGATGGATGTC
>JBJTOW010000613.1:0-17490 GCA_046074805.1 Planctomycetota bacterium
TACCCGCTTCAGCCCCTAACTCGCCCCAATCCTGGAGGTTAGGCGACGACGAATGGTTCGTATTGGGGGACAATACGGCTGCATCCACCGACAGCCGCGATTGGAAGGGCGGCAGTTTGCGCACAGGCAGTCTTGTCGGGGTCGTGCGACCACTTTGATCGTCGAAAATAGCGATCGCTGGCCGGTATTGAGGGGCCGAAGGCGATGCGTTGCGTCGGCTAAGAACGCTCGTCGCAAGTCTCGTTTGGCAACTTTATGGATCTACGAACAGGGGTGCTCCAGATACCAACAAAGGTCTGGGCGTCCGGACCGGCGAGCTCTTTGACGCCGAATTCCAAACGATCCAAACGATCCAAGCATTCAGGCCGCAGGAAAGTGCCGCCGAAGCGATCCCAAAGCGACAAAATACTGGAGAAATTGCTGTGGGTTTCACGCGGATCGACGGAATGATGTAGCTTATGCATGGCGGGCGTTACGATTGCCAATCGCAGCAGCGGGTCCCAGCGTCCGATGGAGATATTGGCATGGTGGAAGGCGGTGGACGCGGCGAGTAGCGTCTCGTAGATGGCCAGTTCTTCCAGTCGAAGGCCCAGCAGCGGTACGAGGGCCGTCTTCGCCGCTGCTGACAATGCGATCTCGCCCGCGTGAAAGCGCACGGCTGTGGTCGCGCTGAGATGTTGGTCGGTATGATGGGCTCGATGGAAACGCCATAGCCAAGCCGACCGATGGTTTGCGAAATGCCACAAGTAGGTGCAGCCATCCAGAAGTAGCAATACGAGCGGCCAGCGGATATAAAGTGGCAGTGAACATTGGTTCAATAATCCCCAGGAATTCGCCGCCGTCCAGGCTCCGATCGCTGTCATTAGAGTACCCAACGACAGGGCCACGAGCAGCGCGTTCGACAGGCCGATCACGATATGAAGAGCATTTTGGCGGGTCCGTGACGCCTTTGGCAGACGGGCGGGAGCGAGGCTTTCCCACAGCCAACAGACGACGATCGCGGCGGGAGGTGCGAACCGCCTTGCAAGAGCTACGACATCCATCAACATTCCCGATACAACTCGACAGGTATTCTCGATACGCCCGGTTGCGAACCCTTAGAGGGTGGCCATCGACCGCCAGCCGGGCTGAAAAGTCAGAAAGACATGGAAATTGCCCATTCGCTTGCAATCTCCCCCCTTTTGCAGTTTAGTTGGAATATGGTATAAGCCGTCAGGCATTTGAAGCCTTTTTGTTTTGTGGAGGATCCCAATGGCACGTCCGAAGAAAGAGGCCGCGGAATCGAAAGATTCGAGTAAAGACGCGGTCAAGGAGGCAAACAAGGAAATGGCGAAGGAAACCGTGAAGGAAACCACCGCTCCCGCAGTGCAAGCCGGTGACGCTGGCGGAAAAATCAACAAGTCGCAGTTGGTTCGCGACTACCTGGCGAAAAACCCGAAGGCGACTCCGAAGGCGATCGCGACCGCTTTGGGCCAACAAGGTGTGGTTGTCACTCCGAACTACGTGAGCATCGTCAAGTTTCAGATGAAGCGTCTGCGGGGTCGCGCTCGCAAGCCGGTCGTCGTCGCTCCGCCCGACGCCTTCGACGCGAAGCCGGTTGAGCAGAAGGTCGCCGAGAAATTCTCGCTCGAGACCCTTATCCAAGCCAAGAAGCTCGCCGAAGCCCTCGGTGGTGTGGATAACGCCCGACAAGCCCTCGCGGCTCTCAGCAAGATCATCGGCTAAGCGCCTGCGATAGGTTGGCGGATAAGTCGCCCAGACGTCATATCCTTCCAACTCGTCGTTGTCCCGACATCGCCACGATGATGAAATGTTCGCAGCGAATTAGGAAGCCGCCAAAGTCACTTTGGCGGCTCCTTTCGTTTACGCATTATCGATAGAAGACCTTCCGCTAACGCGCTGCCCGCAGCGGAATCGTCGACGCCCGTTCGTCCTCGGCACGTCCATCGCCGCTGCGGATATCTCCCATGCGAGCGTCGCCAGAACGAGAATCGACCGCACGAACGTTCGCGGCGCGGATTTCTGTAGCTCGAAACGCTCGAGCGAAGTCATCCAACTGCCTCACGGTGTCGCAGAACGACGCGTAACTCATCTGATGCCGCAATTCTCGAGCCAGTGCTTGGCCGCCTACGACCATCGCTGTCCCGACCTCGCGGGCCGTTTCGTGCAGTTCCCGGTAGCCTGCCAGGAACTCCGCTGCGTCGCGCACGTGCGACACACTTAGCCACAGCAGACGCGGACGTTGGGAACGAACGGCCGCCGCCAACGAATTGAACGGCAGCGATGTGCCGAGCGATTCGGCCTGCCATCCGGCTTCGCGGAGGACTAGTTCCACAATCGCGTTGGGTATCGCATACAAATCACCGGGCGGTGTGCCGCCGATGGCGACCAGTGAAGGGTTGATTCCCCGTTGCGTGTCGCGGAAAGCGTGAAGGATTCTCAACATGATCTCGCACGCTCGACGCTCTTGGTAGATTTCGGCCTGTTGGCAACTCCATAGTTCGCCGATGTCGCGAAACGCGCCCGCAACGACTTCGTCGCACACGACACTCAACGAGTGTTTCGCCAGGTAGAGATCGAAAACGATGCGGCGACTTCGCGACTCGTCGCCCGCCAGCAGTGCTTCAACGAGCAAACGTCGGGCACGGGTAATGCTCCGTTCCGATTCCCTCGCTGGCGGCAGTCCGAGGATTTCCGGACGCACGACCGGTTGGTCCGATTCGCGAACAAACCGCAGCACGTCGGCGAGCGCCAGTCGCCGGTGGCCGCCGCTCGTCCGCACGGCGGTGATTTTCCCCAGATCACACCATCGCTTGACCGACGATTCGCCCACTCCGAGTGCTTGGGCGACTTGCTTCGGCGACAACAAATCACGCATGGATGGCCTGTGGTCGTGAGAGGCAACGTCAAATGGATTCAGGAAATACGACGGATACCTTCGGCATCCTAGGTGCGTTCGCCCAGATCGGCCACCGCGAAGGTCGGAGCGTTTTTTGCGGCACGCTTACCTCCATGGTGGCGGACGATTTGAACGATTTTCGTCCTTGCCGACCGCTTGGGCGTTCCTAGACTGCGCCTGACGAAACGATTCGGCGACTCACGCGAAGGAGATCAACCAAAATGGCGACTGTTGTGCAAACGGCTCCCGTTAAGACCCAAACGACCGCGAAGACATCGGATTCAACGACCGCCAAGCTCGGACGAATCCTGGTGACGGGCGGCACCGGTCTCGTCGGCTCGGCTTTGATACCCGCCCTCGCCGCTGATGGCCACCCGATCAGCTTGTTGACCCGCGTGACGTCGACTGCCGCAAGTGGCCCGGCAGGCGTTGACCGGGTCTCCTGGGAGCCGAACGCGGGGAAGCTTGACGCCGATGCGTTGCAGGGGGTGGAGGGCGTCGTCCACTTGGCGGGCGACGGCATCGCGACGGGACGCTGGACGCGTACGAAGAAGCAGCGGATACGCGAAAGCCGTGTGGAAGGAACTCGGCTTTTGTGCGAGAAGCTGGCGGCGATGAAGCGTCCACCGAAGGTTCTGATCAGCGCCTCGGCGATTGGGTACTACGGCCATCGCGGCGATTCGATGGTGGACGAGAAGGCATTGCCGGGCCAGGGGTTCTTGCCCGAAGTCAGCGAAGCCTGGGAACGAGCGACTCGCCCCGCCGTCGACGCGGGCATCCGGGTCGTCAATCTACGCATCGGCATTGTGCTGAGCCGCGATGGCGGCGCCCTTCAGAAAATGTTGTTGCCGTTCCAACTGGGTTTGGGGGGGATCGTGGGGCATGGAGGCCAATATTGGAGCTGGGTTTCGCTCAGCGATTTGGTCGGTATAATCCGCCACGCTTTATCCAACAACTCGGTGCATGGCCCCGTGAACGCGGTGGCTCCGGGGAGCGTGACCAATCGCGAGTTCACCAAGGCACTGGGGCGAGTGCTTCGGCGACCAACACTATTCCCACTGCCGGCCGTGGTGGCCCGAATCATGTTGGGAGAAATGGCTGACGGCTTGTTGCTCGCCAGCGCTCGTGTGGCGCCGGTCAGGCTGATGGAATCAGGTTACCGGTTCCAGCATCCGGAGATTGAAGGGGCGTTACGGGCCGTCTTAAGCCGCTCGTAAAGCGGGAAGACTCACCGAAAGCGAAATCCAGGGCGCCGCTTATCATGCGAATCGCGATTGTCGGCGCCGGAATCTCTGGACTCGTATCCGCTTATCGCCTGAATGCGGCTCACGATATCACGGTCTTCGAGTCCGAAGGGCGGATCGGCGGGCATACGAACACGGTCCGTGTTGAGGTGGCTGGCGAGAGCCACTGGATCGATACGGGCTTTATCGTCTTCAACGACTGGACCTATCCGAATTTCATCGCTCTCATGGACCAGCTTGGTGTCGCCTCACGGCCGACGTCCATGAGCTTCAGTGTTCGCAGCGAACGCACTGGCCTGGAATACAACGGCACTTCGCTGAACGGCTTGTTCGCGCAGCGGAGCAATCTTTTTCGCCCCGGATTCTATCGACTCCTGCGGGAAATATTACGGTTCAACCGCGAAGCCCCGCTCGCCCTGGACAAGCTTGGCGAAGAGGTGACCGTCGGGCGGTTTCTCGAAGAGGGTGGGTATTCGCAAGAATTCCGCGACCACTATTTACTGGCGATGGGGGCGGCGATCTGGTCGTGTCCGCCGGGGACTTTCGCGGAATTCCCGATGGCGTTCATTATCGAGTTTTACCGTAATCATGGATTGTTGAATGTCCGTGATCGGCCTACTTGGCGGGTCATCGAAGGCGGCTCGCGCGGCTATTTGGAACCGTTGACCAAACCGTTCGCGCACCGGATTCGCGTGAATTCTCCGGTCACTCGGGTCGCCCGACGAGATGGCGGCGTGTGGCTCGAGGTCCGCGGCTCCGCCGCCGAGCGATTCGATCATGTCGTGTTAGCGTGTCACAGCGATCAGGCATTGCGGATGTTGGCCGACCCTTCGGCGGCCGAATCAGAGGTGCTCGGCGCCATTCCCTATCAAGCGAATTCAGCCGTTCTTCACACGGATTTATCGCTATTGCCGAAGAATCGGCGGGCTTGGGCGAGCTGGAATTACTTGGTGAACGAGGGCGAGTCGGAGAGCGC
This sequence comes from Planctomycetota bacterium, assembly GCA_046074805.1. GTDB lineage: Bacteria > Planctomycetota > Planctomycetia > Pirellulales > Pirellulaceae > CAIXSC01. The sequence continues at coordinate 5,120 of JBJTOW010000613.1, forward strand.
CACCGTGACGTACAACTTGAACATTCTGCAGGACATTCGCTCGCGCCATGTTTTTTGCGTGTCGTTGAACTGCGACGAGGCGATCGATCCGTCGAAGGTGCTCGGACGGTTCACCTACCATCACCCGATCTTTACAACACGCCGTGCCGCCGCCCAGCGTCGGCATGGAGAACTGGTAAACTCTCGAGGCACGTCGTTCTGCGGCGCGTACTGGCGGAATGGGTTTCACGAAGATGGAGTCCGCAGCGCCTTGGCGGTGTGCGACGCGATCGATCGTATCGGGGCGAGCGACAACGCGGCACGCCGGTAAGTTGCTCGGAGAGATGTGGGCGGGAGAGGCGTTCGGTATGCATAGCTGCCTGTACGAGGGGACGGTCCGCCATCGCCGCTACACGCCCAGTCCGCACGCCTTCCGCTACTCGATCTTTCTCGTTTATCTGGACTTAGCCGAACTGAACGAGGCGTTTCGGGGCCGATGGTTCTGGTCGACGCGTCGGCCGGCGTGGGCGTGGTTTCGCCGCGCCGACCACTTGGGGCCACCCGAACAGCCGCTCGACGAGTCCGTCCGCGAGTTTGTGGAGCGGGAGGGCGGTTTCCGGCCTGCGGGGCCGATTCGGTTGCTGACCCATTTTCGCTATGCCGGGATTGGGATGAATCCGGTGAGTTTCTTTTACTGCTATGGAGCGGATGGGAGTACGCTGCAGGCGATCGTCGCGGAGGTTCACAACACGCCCTGGGGCGAGCGGCACTGTTACTTGCTGCGGGTGCCCGAGGGCCAAGGCGATCCCCAGGTCGGCCCCGGTTCGTTTTCCTTTCGGCATCCCAAGGCGTTCCACGTGTCGCCGTTCATGAATTTGGCGATGGACTACGCTTGGAGGGTCGCTCGGCCAGGCAAGACACTGGCTGTCTCGATCGAGAATCGCGTCGCTGACGGCAAGTTGTTCGATGCCCTGTTGTACTTGCGTCAAACGCCGATCACGGGTCGAGAATTGGCCCGAATTCTGCTTCAATACCCGCTTATGACGGCGCGGGTGCTCGCCGCCATCTACTGGCAGGCCCTACGGCTTTGGTGGAAGCGAGTGCCGTTCGTGCCCCATCCGAAATATCAAGCTCCGTTGGAATCGTCCCCATGAGCCTTGCTGCTCCACCGCTCCGTTGGCGAACCTCCGATCCGCCCAGCGTCGCGCTCCGGACCGTCGGTTACTGGGACCGGCTGGCCCGCGAGTCGCTCGCCCGCGTTTTTCGACAACTCGGCGGCGGTGCCTTGCGACTGGTCGATGGCGACGGCACCCACCTATTCGGCTCCGCCAACAGCGTCCCGGCTTCCACAACGGCGGACCGATCCGGCACCGTTGGCATGGCGATGGCGCCACAAACCTTCGGTAATGAAAACAAGGATGACTTGAAAGCGGGCGCCGAGTCCCCGGAGGGAGTGTTGTCCGCCACGGTGGTTGTGGAAAACCCCGCTTTCTATCGACATGCCGTCCTCGGTGGAAACCTTTCGATCGCCGAATCGTACCTCAACGGCGATTGGCACTGTTCCGACCTAACCGCGTTGTTCCGGCTGTTCACACGCAACGTCGAACTATCGGACGCCATGGATAGCGGTTTTCGGCGACTGATGCAGTGGCCCGCTTTGCTTTATCATCGTTTACATGCCAACAGCCGTTCCGGCTCCCGTAAGAATATTCATTTGCATTACGATCTCGGCAACGATTTCTTCGCCCTCATGCTTGACGAGACCATGGCCTATTCGAGCGGCATCTATCCCGATGCGGGCAGCGGGTTGCGGGACGCTTCGATCGAGAAAATGGATCGCCTCTGCCGCAAACTTGAGTTGCGGTCGAGCGATCATTTGTTGGAAATCGGTACAGGCTGGGGCGGGCTCGCGATTCACGCGGCTCGACACTACGGTTGCCGAGTCACCACGACGACGGTCTCCCAGGAACAACGGGAAGAGGCTGTGCGCCGAATCGAGCGGGAAGGGCTCGCCGAACGCATCCAAGTGCAGCTGACCGACTATCGCGACCTAACCGGCCGCTACGACAAGATTGTATCGGTGGAGATGGTGGAAGCGGTCGGCCACGAGTTCCTTTCGGGCTATTTCCGCCAGCTGGGCCGCCTGTTGAAACCTCACGGGTCGGTCGCGATCCAAGGAATCGTGATGGGCGAGCAACGGCATGCCCAATACCTCCGCAATGTCGACTTCATCCAGCGTTACGTGTTTCCCGGTGGCTGTTTGCCGTCCGTCGGAAGCTTGGTGCAGGCCGCCAGCCGCGGCTCCGACCTTCGTTTCGTGCACTTGGAAGACTTCGCCGAACACTATGCGCGGACACTCGCCGACTGGCGGGAACGGTTTCTGCGGCAACTTCCGGCGGTCCGACAGTTAGGCTATCCCGACCGCTTCCTGAGGCTTTGGAACTACTACTTGTGCTACTGCGAGGCGGGGTTCGCGGAACGCTATCTCAGCGTCGTGCATTTGCAATTCGACAAACCAGACTGCGCCCGCGACCCGCTCCAAATCACCCAACAAGCGGCGAACCGTGGGAATTGGGATGCAAGATGAGTGGCGGCGTTAGGTGGCCGTTTCGGGGTCGGACGCCCAGCATCGTAACCCAAAGCGTTCGTTTTGAAGTTGTACTTTTGTCTTCTGTACGACGGACCTCCCAGTCCGTCGCGAGCACTTCGGCAATGGAAAGGTAGTTACGTCGGATAGGCAATGCGGGCCGCGGATTACCGCTTCGACGGACTGGAAGTCCGTCGTACGAATTGTGGCGATGCGGGCCGTGGATTACCGCTTCGACGGACTGGAAGTCCGTCGTACGAATTGTGGTGATGCGGGGCGCGGATTACCGCTTCGACGGACTGGAAGTCCGCCGTACGAATTGTGACGGGACAACTTCAAAAAGTGTCAACGAGGGCGACGAAGTGGATGACTATTCGCCGCCTCCGCTCGCGTGAAGGACACTGTTTTTGCTCGCTATCGTCGTCTGTGCCACTTGGCTCTTTCCGCGCGATAAACGGTTGCGAACAGTGTTAACCGACAACCGACAACCGACAACTGACAACTGACAACTGACAACTGACAACCGACAACCGACAACCGACAACCGACAACTCTCCCCCCCCCACATTCCCATGCCTTTCATAACCACCGCCATCGATTGGGTTGAACGCGGGTGGGTGCCCGATTTCTTGACGCGGGCGGCGATTCGCCGGCTCTGTCGGCAACGGCTGCTGGACTGTGGCGGACGCGACTGCGAGGTGGACCGGGACGCGATGGAAGCGTTTTTGGCCGCGATGCGGCTCGGCCCGGTCGCGCCCGTTCCCGAGCGGGCCAACGAGCAGCATTACGAGGTGCCGCCCGACTTTTTTGGAGCCGTTCTGGGGCCGCATCGCAAGTATAGCTGCTGCCTTTGGAACGACGCGCGAACGTTGGCGGACGCCGAGTCGGCTTCGCTCGCGGAAACCTGCCGTCGAGCTGAACTTGTGGACGGGCAGGATATTCTGGAACTGGGCTGTGGCTGGGGCTCGTTGTCGCTATGGATGGCCGAGCGATACCCGAGTTCGCGGGTGACGGCGGTTTCGAATTCGCGGCCGCAGCGTGAGTATATTGAAGGGCAAGCCCGAGTTCGCGGCCTCGCGAACCTGAGGGTGCTGACGGAGGACATGAATCGCTTCGTGGCGCCGGGAAAATACGATCGAGTGGTTTCGGTCGAGATGTTCGAGCACATGCGAAACTATTCGCTCTTATTAAACCGTATCCATGGTTGGCTGCATCCAGGCGGCAAATTATTTGTTCACATATTTTGCCATCGAGTCTTCGCTTATCCCTTCGAAACGGACGGCGAAGACAATTGGATGGGAAAATGGTTCTTCACGGGCGGGATTATGCCGAGCGACGACTTGCTCGCTCGGTTTCAAGAGGACTTGCGACTGGAGCGCCAGTGGCGGTGGAACGGCGTTCATTACCAACGGACCGCGGAGGCCTGGTTGGATAATCTGGACCGCCGCCGGGACGATGTGCTGCCGGTCTTGCGGGCGGCGTATGGCGCGAGTGAAGCGGTCCGCTGGTTCCACCGCTGGCGGATGTTTTTTCTGGCGGTCAGCGAACTGTTCGGGTATCGCGGTGGGGAAGAGTGGTTCGTCGGTCATTACCGGTTTACGCGGCCGGAAGGGAGTGGCTCCTGATGGCGGCGATACTCGGGGCCAGCGCGGCGGCGGTGGCGTTGTTATTCGGCGGCTTGTGGTTGGCGAGTTTGCGGTTGCGGAACGCGAGCATTGTCGACCCGTTTTGGGGCGCCGGATTTGTGCTGGTCGCTTGGTCCACGTGGTGGCTGGCCGAAAGGCCGGGGGGATTGCCGCTTTTGCTCGCCGTCTTAACCACGGTTTGGGGCCTGCGTTTGTCGTTGTTTCTCGCTTGGCGGAATTGGGGACACGGCGAGGATAGGCGGTATCGCGCGATGCGAGATCACCATGGCGCCCGCTTTTGGTGGGTCAGTTTGGCGACGGTTTTCAGCTTGCAGGCGGCCATTTTGTGGTTCATCGCGCTGCCGTTGCAGATCGGAATTGGCGGGAGCGCGGTCCTGGCCGCGTCTGTGGGAGATAACCTTGAGGTTGCGGCTCGATCGATTTCATTCGAGGTGCCTGAACGGGATGTTGCCTCGAACTGGCCGACAGGACTTGGACGGATTATCGCCGTTTCGGGCTTCGCCTTTTGGCTGGTGGGGATCGGCTTCGAGTCGCTGGCGGATTGGCAATTGGCTCGCTTTCAAACCAATCCGGCGAATCGCGGCCGAGTGCTGGACACCGGCCTATGGCGGTACTCGCGGCATCCCAATTATTTTGGCGACGCGTGCGTGTGGTGGGGCTTGTACTTGGTCGCCGCATCTCTGGGAGCGTGGGCGACAATCCTCAGCCCGCTCGCGATGACCTTGCTTCTCTTGAAGGTCTCGGGGGTATCGTTGCTGGAGAGCACGATTGTGGAACGACGACCGGAGTACGCCGATTACATTCGCCGGACCAACGCGTTTATACCGGGCCCGCCTCATCGTGACGCGAATCGCCAGTTTTGATGCTGCTCTTTTGCGGCCGTAAGACGGACTTCCCATTCGAGACGGGCTTCCCATTCAAGACGGGCGCATCAGCGCCCTTTCGTAGGTCTTGATTCGCCAATCGCCGGGTGGCGCGCATCGTCGCCCTACATACCGGCGATGGAAAAAGCGGGAGCTAGACGCTCCCGCCATGGGTGGCTGGAGCCTCTGGCTCCAGTCGATTCGGTGTGCACGCGGTAGCAGAAAGTTACGGGAGCGAAACGCTCCCGCCACGGCCATCCGCCGAGCGGCTCGTGCCGCTCGGTGCCTTAAGCTCGATAAATCTCGCTGCTAGTTGCCGAATAGCTTCCCGAAGATACCGGACTTCTTTTCGCCCGGTTTGGCCTCATCGCCGCCCGCTTGGCCGCCGCGTCCACCGGCCGCGGCGATCGTCTCGGGGCGTTTTTCCGGGAGCCATTTGGCGAGCGATTCGAGGGCGGCGGCGGCGTCGCCACCGGCCACTTTCTCGCCGACTTCGGGACCGAGCAACTTACCGTAGGCCTCGACCATCTTCTCGGAAGTGATCAAGTCCTTGGACCGGAAAAAGCGGATCTCGGCCAACGCTGGCAGTGGATTTTCGGCTTTCTGTTCCAACATCTTGTCGACGAACGTGGCGACCTTTTCCGGTTTGGCGTTGGCGGGGAAATCCTTTGCGGCCAAACGCTCGTCGACGACCGTGAAGATGCGTCCCATTTCCGCGTCGACGGGGTCATCCCCCTTCTTTTCCTCGCGGGCTTTTCGGACTTGGACGTTCACCAAGCTGCCGCCGCTATGGATCATTTCCTTCGACTGGACATTGTGCAACGAAATCTGCGTGGTGTTGATCGGCGTCTGACCGCCCTTGGCGACTTCCAATTCGAACAGAATGAGAACATCGCAGCCGCGTTCCGCCGCTTTCTTAAGGAGCTCGGCTTGCTTGGCCTCGCCGAGCATGGTGACGCCGGGGATGAGTTGGTCGCCGTTGGCGGGCGCGACGTTGCCGCCCGCGCCTCCGGGACCGCCCATGCCGGGCATGCCCGGCATTCCGGGGCCACCGGGCATCATTCCTGGCATTCCCGGTCCGCCCGGCATCATACCGGGCATCCCCGGTCCACCGGGCATCATTCCCGGCGCGCCGCCCGCGGCGCCGGGAAGCATTCCCGCCATCGCGCCGCCAAACTTGCTACTGGACTTCATCGCGTCCTTGAAGCCGGGACCGAAATCGCCCTTCTCGAACCGCTTCTTCAGATTTTGCAGCAATTTGTCGCCAAGCTCGCCGGTGTAAAACGCCAGCATGGCGGCCGGTTCCGTCGGGGCGGTGAATAGTTCAGGCTTGGCCTTTGGCTGTTGGTTGCCGCCACCAGGTTGGAAATTATTGTTGTTGTTGCGCTGATTACGCTGCCGGCCGCGGTTGCCTCCGCCCGGATTGCCGTCCATTCCACCAGGCATCATGCCCGGCCCCATCATGCCTCCGGGGCCGCCCGCTCCGCCCGCCGCTGGCGCGCCGCCAATCGGCTCGGGGCCCTTAACAGCCCGCGTCCCGACGTACACGATTCCCAAGCCAAAGTGGATTGCCGGCGAGTTATGCCGAACGGCGGGAAACCACCGCATTCCGTCGAGCGATTTGCCGCCGGCGATAGCGTCGAGTCGCAGCAATTGGTAAGCGTCCTCGTCGCGACCCTCGGCAATTGCGACGGCGACGAAATCTTCTAGCGTCTTGGGAGTCGCGGGTGCAGCGTTGCCAGGACTGCCGCCCGGCATCCCAGGCATGCCTGGCATCCCGGGCATGCCCGGCCTTCCGGGGAACTGAGCCCCTGGGGCTCCTGGCATTCCGGCTCCAGCCGGACCGGCGAATCCAGGGCCACCCGGCATCGCTGGCGCTCCCGGCACACCTGGCATGCCAGGGGCTCCCGGCATACCCGGCGCTCCCGGGAAGGCTCCCGGCGGACCTGTGAAGCCCGGCATCGGCATTCCCGCAGGCCCACCCACTGCGCCTGGCGCCATTGGATAACCTTCACCGCCTGGAGCTGTCGGGTAACCGGGAGCTCCAACATGCGCGCCACCCGGCGGCATCGGATAACCCGGCGCGCCCCCTGGCGGCATCCCACTTTCACCTCCCGGCATTGGCATCATCATGCCCGGCGCGGCTGCCCCAGGCGCTCCACCTGGCGCCATTCCTGGTGCGGTCATTCCCGGCGCACCCATTCCCGGGGCCGCTCCACCCGGCGCACTCATGCCAGGCGCCGCCATTCCCGGAGCACCCATACCCGGTGGGGCCATGCCGGGAGCGGTCATACCAGGAGCGGTCATACCAGGAGCCGCAGCGCCCGACGCGTCGGCCGTCTGAGTATCGCCGCCGCCTTTGCCGCAACCGGCCAGCGCCAGCCCCATCATCAACACGAATAGGAATGACAACCGAGACGCCATTCGCGCACACCTTGCATGGCCGCAACGCAGCCGTCCACGGGAAGCCATGGATACGAGAGCCGGCGCGGGACAGATGAATTCGAAACGAGAACGGAAATGCAAACGGACGAGCCACAACGACAGCGTGATTATGCCAAGTCGAAAAAAGCAAGTCGAGCAGCATTTCCGCGGAATCGGTTAAAGCATCGCGCGGAACTGGTCAAACAGGTAGCTGCTGTCATGCGGTCCCGAGGAGGCTTCCGGATGGTATTGAACGCTAAACGCCGGCACATCGGTGCGGCAGACACCGGCGATCGTGTTGTCGTTCAGATTGCGATGTGTGATCCGCAGGTGCGGCGGAAGAGTCGACTCTTCCACGGCGAATCCGTGGTTTTGAGCGGTGATTTCAACTCGGCCGTTGTCCAGATTGAGCACCGGTTGATTGGCCCCTCGATGGCCGAACTTCAGCTTGAACGTTTTCGCGCCGCTGGCGAGCGACAGCAATTGATGGCCGAGACAGATGCCGAAGACGGGAACTTTTCCCACGACACCCTGGATCGCGCGGATCGCGTAATCCAACGGTTCGGGGTCGCCAGGACCGTTGGAAAGGAACACGCCGTCGGGCTTGTGGCCGAGGATTTCGTCGGCGGTCGCCGTGCCCGGCAGAATCGTCACATGGCAACCGACCATCCGCAAATGGCGCGCGATATTCCACTTCATGCCATAGTCCAACGCGACGACGTGCTTCGTGGCCGCTGGCGCGGGCGGGGCTTGTTCCAGATTCGCGATTTGCGACCACTGGCTCAACCCTTCGTTCCACTGACGCGGCTGGTCGGGAAGCACTTCGCGGACAAGGTCGCGGCCGACGAGTCCCGGGCTGGCTTGCGCTTTCGCCACGAGGCTTGCGTCATCCAAGTCGACGGAGGACAACACGCCCTTCATCGCGCCCTTCGTGCGAATGCGACGAACCAGCGCGCGAGTGTCGATCCCCGCGAGTCCCACAATGCCATGGGCCGCGAGATAAGCGTGAAGAGTTCCACGCGATCGGAAATTGCTGGCGATGCGGCTTCCCTCGCGAACGATGAAGCCGGCCAAGTGTGGTTTGCGGCTTTCCAGATCTTCCTCGTTGACCCCGTAATTCCCTTGTTCGGGATAGGTCATGGTGACGATCTGTCCACGGTAGCTTGGATCGGTCAAAATTTCCTGGTAGCCCGTCATCGAGGTGTTGAATACAACCTCGCCGTCCACTTCGCCGATCGCGCCGTACGCCTCGCCCACGTAAACCGTGCCGTCTTCCAAAGCCAACTTGGCGGGACTTGTCCCGTAGTTCGCCGAATTCCCCTGCGACATGGTTTGATCTCTCCTGCCCCTCTTGGGGATAGACTTAAGCGCTGCCTGGGCTTCGCCCGATACTTCGAGTACGGCTGAGGGTAACCGGGACGGGGCGGCGACGTCACGCCACGGGCAGCCGAAGGGGCGCGATTTCCGCGGCGGCACGCGGATCTCCGCCCTTTTTCGTAGGCGCCTCGATGGCTCGAATCCACCAGCGGCGAAGAACGCGCGAACTGGTCCGCCGTTGGCCTGTCGCCACGCTCGTCCCCGCTGCGGCGAGTATACCGCTGGCGATTGGCGGCGAGTAGGACCGGGCCGGTCGACTTTTCCGGGGCGAACGCGACCGCCCTAACTACGCCACTCCCCTGGGCCTTATTCGCGCCGATCGGCTACCTTGACACCTCGCGGCGTCGGTGACAGCGTCCGCTGGAACAATCGGCCGCCGCCATAGCTGTCGGAAACGCCCGTGACTGGACCTGTTGGAGTTCTACCCGCCATGCGTCTTGGACTTGCTTTCCGCGCCTTTTTCCGCACTCTAGGAAACGCCGACACGGCTCGCCGCGTCGGCCTGTTGCTCGACAATCCATTAGCGGGCCTCCCGGGTCCCGCTGACACTACCGCGACCACCGCGACCGGCTCGGGCGTTGCCCCGGCTGGACCGACGGGTGCGGCCAAGGGCACCGCGGCGGCGGGCACTGCCACAGCGGGTGGAGCGGCCTATCGTGGCGCGAAGCCGGCAGCGGTTCCCAGCCGCAGCGAGGCGCTTACTTTGCTCGCCGCCCTTCAGCGCGAGGCCCGGTTTGTCGACCTTGTCCACGAATCGCTCGATGGCTACACCGACGCTCAAATCGGAGCCGCCGCCTGCGACGTGCTCCGCGATTGCCGCAAGACGCTGGACCGCATGTTTCAATTGACCCCGTTGCTCGAACAAGCCGAAGCGTCGGCGGTCGACATTCCGGCTGGCTACGATCCCAATCGGTACCGAGTCGTGGGCGCGCCGAGCGAACCGCCATGCCGTGGCCAACTGGTTCACCCCGGATGGCGCGCCACGCAATGCCAACTGCCGATATGGCAAGGCGCCGAAGCCGCGGCGCTGATCATCGCCCCGGCCGAGGTGGAAATCCGGTAAGGACAACTGCGATGAACGCGAAATATATCATCGGGATTGATTTGGGCACGACCAATAGCGTGCTGGCTTACACTCCCTGCGACGGCGATCGTCCAGGCGTGGAACTGCTCGGCGTGCCGCAATTGGTCGCGCTCGGCACCGTCGAAACGCGCGCGACCTTGCCTTCGTTCGCCTACCTGGCGGCGAACCACGAACTGTCCGCCGGGACGCTCGATCTGCCGTGGAGCACCGCTCGCGATTACGCCGTGGGCGAGCTCGCGCGGCGCCAAGCGGCCGACGCGCCGGAACGCACCGTGGGAGCCGTGAAGTCGTGGCTGTGCCACAGTCGAGTTGACCGGCACCAGCCGATCCTTCCTTGGGGCGCCTCGGAAAAGGTCGCGAAAATTTCGCCCGTGACCGCCTCGCGGCGATACCTGGAGCATTTGATCGCGGCCTGGGAACAAGCCCATCCCGAGGCCCCGTTCAACGCTCAACATGTGGTGCTCACCGTACCCGCGTCATTCGACGCCGCTGCCCGCGAGTTGACTCGCGAGGCGGCGTTGGCGGCGGGATTCCCCGAAAACTTTGTGTTGTTGGAAGAGCCGCAAGCCGCGATCTACGCTTGGCTCGATCGACTCGGCGACCGCTGGCGACGCGTGCTCAAGGTCGGCGATTTGCTGTTGGTCTGCGATGTGGGCGGCGGCACCACGGATTTGACGCTGGTGGACGTCGCGGAGGAACAGGGCGATTTGGTGCTGCGGCGCGTCGCGGTCGGCGACCACTTGCTGGTGGGCGGCGACAACATGGATCTCGCGCTCGCGCACTGGGTAGCCACCCAGTTCGCCGCCAAAGGCGTAAAGCTCGACCCCTGGCAATCGGTGGCGCTGTGGCATTCCTGCCGCACGGCGAAAGAGACGTTGCTGGCCCATGCCGGCCCCGAGACGCATCCGATCGCTGTGCTCGGCCGCGGCAGCCGACTCATCGGCGGCTCGGTCAGCATCGATGTGCCGCGCCGTCAATTGGCGGATATGTTGCTCGAAGGCTTCTTCCCCCGGTGCGCCGCTAGCGACAAACCGGCCCGACGCCGTGTCTCGGGTTTCCAGGAAATCGGTTTGCCGTTCGAAACAGACACAGCGGTCACTCGCCATGTCGCCTCGTTCTTGCAGGCTCAGGGAGCCGGTGGCGTGCCCGCGCGTCCGACGCACTTGCTCTTCAACGGCGGCGTCTTCCGCGCCGACCCTTTCCGGCAAAGACTAGTCGAAACGGTCGCCTCGTGGGCCGGAGACGCGCCCGCCCCGCAGGTGCTCGAAGGCGAACAAGATCTCGATTTCGCGGTCGCCCGAGGGGCCGCCGCTTACGGCTGGACGAAGCTCCGCGGCGGCATGCGCATCCGCGGCGGCACGGCGCGGTCGTACTACGTCGGAATTGAATCGGCTGGCCTCGCGATCCCCGGCGCGCCCCGGCCACTCCGAGCCCTCTGCGGCGTGCCGTTCGGCATGGAAGAGGGAACCGAGGCCAATGTCCCATCCGGCGATTTCGGACTGGTCGTTGGTGAACCGGCCGTGTTCCGTTTTTTCAGTTCGAGCGTTCGTAAAAACGATAAACCCGGCACGCTGCTTCCCGCCATTCCCGAAGACGAACTGGCCGAAACCGATTCGTTGGAAGCCACTTTGCCCGCCGACCCTGACCGCGATGAGCACTATGTACCGGTGCGGTTCGAAGCGAAAGTCACCGAACTGGGCATGTTCGAACTGTGGTGCGCCAGCACCCAATCCGACCGCCGCTGGAAACTGGAGTTCAGTGTCCGCGCCAGCGACTGAAAATGTGTCCGGCAACCTTTTCGACCTTGCCCTACGGACTGGAAGTCCATCGTATGACTCCCGTCGCACGGCTTGGATGCCACACCGAACCACGAAAACGGTTGGATACCCTATAGTCTAATCCTCCGTGTACAAAGCGGCCCACGACTTATAAAATCGCTAAGGCGTCTCTGCTCTACCATGAACGCAATAAGGAAATTCGCTGATGCGTCATCAGGGTCGATTTGATTCGCGGGAATCGTTCTCGATGCCTGGCCCGGGACCGATCTCTTTGGTCTTTACGAGCGTGTTCCTCGGTTTCGTCGTGGGAGCCGTCATCGTGGCAAGATTGCCGCTCATCGTTCCGCTCGCCTATGGCGGCATGAGCGTCGCGACGTTTTTGGCATACATGACCGACAAGCGGGCGGCGTCGAATGGACAATGGCGAACCGCCGAGCGTTCATTGCATTTACTAAGCTTATTATGTGGGCGGCCCGGCGCGATGTTGGCCCAAAAGCCACGTCGCATGGACCGATTCGACGGACTGGGAAGTCCGTCGTACGGGAAACTCGCGGTCGTGCGGCTCGGATGAAAGCCGCTGCGCTACTTTCGAGCGTGACGTTCCAGATCGACCAGGCGATGCGCGGTGAGGTG
>JBJTOW010000614.1:0-5084 GCA_046074805.1 Planctomycetota bacterium
ACGCGGATTCTGATCGGCATGTTGGCGGGCGGCCTGGCTGGGTTGACAGCGCGAGTGCTCCTGGCAGCCAAACCGGACGGCGGGGCGAACGCGACACTGGCATTCGCCGCGAGAAACATCGCCGAGCCTCTCGGGCAGATCTTTCTGAGGCTGATCTTCATGGTGGTGGTGCCGCTGGTTTTCGCGGCGTTGACGCTTGGGGTTGCCCAGATTGGCGATCCACGTCGGCTGGGAAAACTCGGGCTGCGTACTCTTGGCTTCACCATTCTGTTGTCGTCGTTGTCGGTGGTCATCGGTTTGGGGCTGGTGAATACCTTGCGACCTGGCACCCGTTTGACGGCAGAGCGGCGGGAAGACTTGAAGGCGAGGTATGCAACGGGCGACATCAAGGCGGTCGCTCAAGCGAAGCAGGCCAAATCGGCCCGCGAAACCCTACTCGATATCATTCCCCGCAATCCGCTGCAGGAAATGGTCGGCGCGATTGATGGGAGTTCACCGGGCGGGGGAATGCTCGCGGTCATGTTCTTCGCGCTGGCCGTGGGCGTCGCCATCACCAGCCGCCCCGATGAGACACGGACGCTCGTCGCCACGCTGGACGGCGTCTACAACGTGGCGATGTCGGTGATCGGTTTCGCCATGCGTTTGGCGCCGATCGGAATCGCCGGCCTCATGTTCAGCGTCACTGCGCTGTTGGGCGTGGAGATCCTGTGGACGCTGGCCTATTACATGGCGACGGTGGTGCTAGGACTCGCGTTGCACATGTTCGGCATTTATTCGGCCTGTGTTGGATTGTTCGCACGGCTTTCTCCGAAAACTTTCTTCGCTGGAATCTGGGAAGCCATCCTGACGGCATTTAGCACGTCTTCATCAAGCGCCAGTTTGCCAACGGCGATGCGAGTCGCCGAACAACGGCTGGGGATCCGCCGCGACATCGCCAGCTTCGTCCTGACCGTGGGCTCGACCGCCAACCAGAACGGCACCGCGTTGTACGAAGGGATCACGGTGCTGTTTCTCGCGCAGGTTTTCGGCGTGGAGTTAACGCTCGCCCAGCAGCTACAGGTTGTGCTGATGTCGATCCTTGCGGGTATTGGCACCGCCGGCGTGCCGGGCGGCTCGTTGCCGCTTGTAGTTGTCGTCATGCAATCGGTCGGAGTGCCGGGCGAAGGTATTGGCATCATCCTGGGTGTCGACCGGCTACTTGACATGTGCCGAACCACCGTCAACGTCGCGGGCGACATCACCATCGCCGCCTGCGTGGACCGAGCTGAGAAAGACGCATGAGCGAACGAATGCCAACTGGAGTCGCCACGACTTGGCGGCTGAAAACAGCCACGCTGACATTCGGCGGACTGCCGCGTCTGATGGGAATTGTGAATGTCACGCCCGACAGTTTCTCCGACGGCGGTCGTTTTTTCGATCCGCAGCAGGCGATCGACCATGGACTGCGGCTCGTGGAAGACGGGGCCGACTTGCTGGACATCGGCGGCGAAAGTACCCGCCCCTACGCAACGCCAGTGTCGATCGACGAGGAATTGCGCCGTGTGATTCCGGTGGTGCAGACGCTGGCCGAACGCGTGCCGGTTCCCATTTCGATCGACACGTCCAAGGCGGTGGTGGCTCGCGAGGCGTTGGCCGCCGGCGCGGAAATCATCAATGACGTGACGGGCCTTGTCGGCGATCCAGCGATGGCCGAGTTGGCCGTTTCCACAGGGGCGGGAGTCTGCGCGATGCACATGCGAGGCACGCCGCAAACCATGCAGAACGACCCGCGATACGACGACGTGGCCGCGGAGATCCATGCCTATTTGGCTGCCCGTCGCGACGCCTTGTTGTCCGCCGGGCTTTCGCTGGATCGTATTTGCCTCGATCCGGGCATCGGCTTCGGCAAGACGCACGAGCATAGCCTGACATTGTTGCGACACTGCGACCAGTTCCTGGACCTTGGCTGCGCGCTGCTGGTGGGCCATTCGCGGAAAAGCTTCATCAACTATGTGCTCAAGGACAAGCAGGCCGAGCGGCTCTGGGGCAACATCGGCGTCTCGTTGGCCTTGGCGCGACGCGGCGTTCACGTGATTCGTATCCATGACGTTCGGCCCGTCCGCGACGCGTTGCGGCTTTTCGAGGCCAGCGGAGGCTTGCGGTGAACGGCAGCCAAGGGCCACGCAGCCTGGAATGGATCGCCGATGAACTCGCGGCGCTCGATACGCTCCAGCTACGTCGTCGCTTGGCCGAGCGTCAGTCGCCACAGGGTGTCCGGGTGGTCATGGATGGCCGCGAGCTGTTGAACTTCGGATCGAATGATTATCTGGAATTGGCGTCCAGCCCGCGACTGCGCGCGGCGGCCGCGGCGGCGATCGGCGATGGCGGTTGGGGGAGCGGCGCCAGTCCCTTGGTGACCGGCCGCGGCGGTTGGCATGCGAGGCTTGAAGAGGCGCTGGCCGAGTTCGAACATGCGGAGGCGGCGTTGCTCTTTCCGTCGGGATTCGCGGCGAATGTCGGAACCGTCGCGGCGTTGGCCAGCAAAGGCGACCTCGTGCTCAGCGACGCCAAGAACCACGCCAGCCTTATCGACGGCTGCCGATTGTCGGGGGCCCGTGTGCAAGTCTATCCGCACGGCAAGGCGGAATATGTTGAAAAATATCTGGCGCAAGCGGGAAACTTTCGCCGTCGTCTAATTGTTACCGACTCGCTGTTCAGCATGGATGGAGATCTCGCGCCCCTGGTGGAACTGGTGGAACTTGCCGAGCGGCACTCGGCAATGCTGCTCGTGGACTAGGCGCACGCCACCGGCGTTTTTGGACCAAACGGCCGTGGAGTTTGCGAACATTTTGGGTTGTCCGAAGCAGTGCCGATCCGCGTCGGCACATTGAGCAAGGCGTTGGGATCAGCCGGTGGATTCGTGGTTGGTTCGCGGCCCCTGATCGATTGGCTGGCGAATCGCGCGCGTCCGTATGTTTTTTCCACCGCGTCGCAGTCGCCGCTGGCCGCGGCGGCGATCGAAGCGATCGCTTGTATTCGGGAAGAACCGGAGCGCCGCGCGACGTTGCTGCGACGCGCGGACATTTTCCGCCGCCAATTGGCGGCCGACGGATGGCACACGGGCGGCTGCCGCAGCCAGGTCATTCCTCTGTACGTTGGCTCTCCCCACCGAGCGATGCTGTTGGCGGCCTCCCTCCGCGATCAGGGGTTTTGGGTCCCCGGAATTCGACCGCCCACGGTCCCGGACGGCGAATCGCTCTTGCGGATCAGCCTGACGAGTGGCCATACCGACGACATGCTTGCCGATTTGCGTGAGGCGCTTGCCCGAGCGATCGCGTGACGGGCGATGGAACACTGGCATGGCAGTCGCCCGAACGCTGGCATGTTGCGCGTCTGAAAAACCGCATGACGCGTGGCTGATCACTCGTATGACGGCGTGACGGGAGGGCGGCGTTTTTTGGGCTAGGCGTGGCCGGTTGAGGTCGGTAACGTTCCGCCCATGGTGTTTCGCGTCGAATTGGACATCTTCCGCGGTCCGCTCGACCTGCTGCTCTATCTGGTGCGTAAGCACGAGATGGAGATAGCGGATATTCGCGTATCGGCGATCGCCGAACAGTTCCTGGCGTATTTGGAAGTGCTCCAGGAGATCGACATCGACGCGGTCGGCGATTTTTTGGAAATGGCGACGACGCTCATCGAGCTGAAATCGCGGCTCGTTCTCCCCCACGGCGGCGAAGAGACCGACGAATTGCTGGATCCCCGGGCCGATCTCGTCCAGCAGTTGCTCGAGTACAAGAAGTTTCGGGACGCGGCGAGCCTACTGGACGACCGCAGTCGGCAGTGGCAATTGCACTATCCGCGGTTGGTGGACGACCTTCCGCCGCGGCACTCGCCCCCGGCTGACCAGCCGATCATCGAAGCGGAAATTTGGGATTTGGTCAGCGCTTTTGGGCGAATCATTCGGGAAAGCCAGGTCGTGCCGACGGCGAATATCGTGTACGACGATACACCGATTCACGTCTACATGCGGCGATTGCATCGTCGCTTGGTGGATGATGGCCGCGCCGCGTTTTCGCAGCAGTTCGCGCCAGGCATGCACAAATCGGCGTTGATCGGCGTGTTCTTGTCGATCCTTGAGTTGGCCCGGCATCATCGCGTGGTCACCGAGCAAGACGATGGCCACGGCGAGATATGGATTAAGCCGGGCGACGGTTTCGATTCGAATTGGCGGTTGGAAGACGCGGGCGAGGAACGGGCCGAGGCGCTCACCCAAAAGCTCGCCAGCGTCAACATCCCGATCAAGCCGCGGTAGGCAACGGCTGACATGTGCCCCGAGGCGCGATCGCTAGGGTTTCCTGGGTTGCCGAATTTCCGTTGGGCGTCTAGGTTGGCACGTTTTGACGAGCCGTTCTAGCCGGGTGCGGGAAGCGCGGATGATCCACAATTTGCCGTTGAAGTCGTTGGTCCATAAGGGGTGGACAGTCGAAGGCTACTCGAGAGCGGCCGTGCAGTCGTATTGGCGGGTTCCCGAGTTGCGGATTGGGTTCGATCTCGGCGCCCAACCGTGGGATTTCATGGGAACGGGCATGTGGTTTGTCAGCCACATGCATCTGGATCACTGCGCGGCGTTGCCGGTTTATGTCGCTCGGCGCCGCATGATGAAGATGGATCCGCCGGTGATCTATCTTCCCGAGCACGCGGTTGATCCGATGCACCAAGTGCTGAAACACTTCAGCCGGATGGACCGCAGCCGAATGCCATGTGAATTGATCGCGGCGAAACCGGGCGATGAGATTGAATTGACCCGCGAGCACTTGGTGAGCGTCGTCGAGACCAAGCATACCGTTCCGTCGCTAGGGTTCATCGTCTGGGAGCGGCGGCGGAAGCTGAAAGCCGAATTCCAAAACTTGCCGGGCGACAAGATTCGCGACATTCGTTTGTCCGGAGTCGATGTCTCGGAAGAACGCCGCTCGCCGCTGTTGGCCTATTTGGGCGACAGCACGCCGGTCGGTTTGGATAACAACCCGGCGATGTACGAAGCCGAGATCCTAGGCGGACTGCACGCTCGCCGGCGCCTCCTGGCAGGGGATCGGCACGACCTGCGT